>CAIVDK010000310.1 GCA_903904655.1 uncultured delta proteobacterium
CACGATGCCGCCGTCCGCCTTTAAATGCCGCACGGCGAAGGATAATTCGGGCACACTCGTCAGTTGTTCGAATATGCAGACCTTAATGCCATTGCCCGCAAATACGCATGACGCTTCTTTGGCAAAATCGCCGGAAAACTGCCGGGAATCATACGCAATGATCATACACTTTGCGGCCTTGCCGTTTGTTAACAGATAGTCCGCCAGCCCTTGCGTCGCACGACCGACAACGTAACGGTTCATGCGGGTGATGCCCGCGCCGATGATACCGCGAAGCCCCGCTGTTCCGAACGGCAGGTCACTTATAAAACGTTCTTTAATCTGAGCATCGTCGTCTTTGATGGATTCCAGCTCGGACAACAGATTCTCTTCCTGGACGGATTCTCGCCAGTATAAGTATGTTTCCTTATATGTCATCATGATCTCCCGCTATGGTTTTGCTCCGCTTTCCTATTCTGCGCGCTCATCAGTATTGTCAGCCTATCTTGAGCCACACTGCGCTCAAACCCTCCAGCGTAATTTCCAGAAGGGCATCGCGAAGCTCGTACTGCTGCCGGCTCAGTTGACAGGTGAACGAACCGTTTAACCCAGAGCGCAAGTTTTTTTGGTGTGCCTCGGCAAAAAGTGAATTTTTGCTCAAAAAATCGAACACGACGAGTCGGCGCGTTTCCGAACGATTGACCGCCACAAAATAGACGCCATCCACGGCCTGCCGGCCCAGTGCATCACGACCTCCGACCACGTAGCGCAGGATGCCGAGACAATCGGCATCGGGGGCAAAGAACACAACATGACCCGTCATGAGCGCGTCCGCTGCTTTGCGCAACCGCGCCAATTGCCGGTAATCCGCTGTCAGATCATACGGCGCTTCCGCAAAAGGTCCTCTGTTGAAGGGATCGAGAAAACCGTTCATGCCTCTTTCATCTCCGTAATAAACACAGGGCACGCCGGGAAGGCTATATAACAGGACCGCGGCCAGGCGCTGACGCCTGGCGCCTTTTTTATTCTGGCTGTCGCTGATGATGAACGAGGCCTGCTGTTCCCGGGACATTTCATGCGGATCGATGCGCACGCTCAAGGCGGTGCGCACGCGCTCCACATCGTGGGACGAAAGCAGGTTGGTCAATGCGTAGTACATGGGTCTGGGGTAATTCGCCGCCTGATCCACCAAAAAATATTTCAGGTCACAGGAATCGGACATCCCCTTCAAAAAACCGATCACCGCCGAGCGCAGCGGATAATTCATGACGGAGTCGAGGATGCCCCCCAGCGCATAACGGCGTTTGACACCGTAACTGTATTTCGTTGTCGCGTCTTCCCAGACCTCGCCAATCACCACGGCTTCGGGTTGTGTCTTTTTCGCAGCGGTATAGATCATCGCCAGCACGTCGTCCGGCAATTCGTCGGCTACATCGAGGCGGTACCCTTTCGCGCCCGCTTTGATCCAGTGCCGGATGACGCTGTCCTCATCCGTAATGACAAAATGCTGCCAGCCCGGTTCGTGCTCATTGATCTCAGGCAGCGACTTGAATCCCCACCAGCATTGGTATTGGTCGGGATAGTGTTCAAATATGTACCATGGATAATAAGGCGAACTCAGACTGTTTGCGGCGCCCTGGCTTTCATAAGCGCCCTCGAGGTTAAAATAGATGCTGTCGGAGCCGGTGTGGGAAAACACGCCATCCAGTATAATTCGGATGTCCAGGTCATCCGCCTTTCGGCACAATGACTCAAAATCCGCCTCTGAGCCCAGCACCGGATCGATGCTGAAGTAGTCTGCGGTATTGTAACGATGGTTGGACGCCGCTTCAAATATCGGATTCAAATAGACCACATTCACACCAAGGCTTTGCAGATACGCAAGAGACGCCTCGATGCCCTTGAGCGTGCCGCCGAAGTAGTCGCACGGTTCATAGGCCGCTTCGCCGGGCAGCGGGGTGAAAAGCGGCCTATCGTCCCACTTTTCATGGTAATAGACGCGCCGGCCTTTGGAGCGGTGATAGGCCATGCCTTTCTGCGCCGTCTGATCATCACTGCGCTGGAAACGATCAGGGAAGATCTGATACATTACGCTTTTTTGAAACCACTCAGGTACCTTAAAATCGGCATCGTAAACAGTGAGTTGATACGCAGGGGGGGGGGCGGTATAGACACAACCGATGCCTCCGGTGCGCCTTCCCCCGGTGCCGTAATAGCAAAGCTTACCGCCAAGATTGACCGTAAAATAATACCAGTACACATCGGGAACCGACGGCGCTGCGATGTCAATTTGCCAATATTCGTCCGACCGCTGCATGAGATGGTCCTCGCGAAATCCCTCGCTGAACAGGCACAGATACACACTGTCCACATTCTCCAGGCTCGTCCGGATACGCAGGGTAACAGGGGTACAGGTGGCCAAAGCCCCCACAGGATCACGGAACATATACAGCGACGAGTCGTGCAGTATTTCATTTCTGTAATTGATCAGCATCGCCTCCACAGATCTTTGAGATTTCAGATCGAATCCAGCCCCCAGATCATCCGGTTATAATCGTCTATCGTCCGGTCAACGCTGAAGTATCCCGCGCTTGCCGTGTTGACTGCGGCCTTTCTCGTCCAGGCGGGTGTGTCGGTGTAGGCGGCCAGTATGTTTTCAAACGCGGTGCGATAAGCGTCAAAATCATAGAGCAGAAAGTACTTGTCCGCACGGTCATAGTCTCCAAACAACAGCGACTGGTATATTTCCTGAAACCAGTCTTTGCCGACACCCGGCAGCGTTCCGTCCACCAGGCGTGAAACGGCGTCGCGAATATCCGCATTCCGGTCAAAATAATTTTTCGCGTGATAGAGGTTTTCCGTCTCCATCCAGGCAATCTCCTCCGCGCGAGCGCCGAAGATAAAGATATTGTCTTCTCCCACCGCATCGAATATCTCTATGTTTGCGCCGTCCATCGTTCCAAGCGTCACGGCGCCGTTGAGCATGAATTTCATGTTGCCTGTTCCGGAGGCCTCGCAGCCCGCAGTTGATATTTGTTCGCTGATGTCCGCCGCGGGAATCAGCAGCTCGGCCAGAGAGACATTGTAGTTCTCCAGGAAAGCAACCCGTATGTTGTCTCTGGTGCGTGGATGCGATTGCACAAGAGCAGACACCGCGTTAATGAGACGGATAATACTCTTGGCTCTCCGATACGCGGGCGAGGCTTTGGCGGCAAACAGGAACGTGACAGGCCGGGGTAAAGAATACCCTTCGTTTCCGGTAAAGCGATTGTAGAGATACAAAATGTGCAACACTTTTAAAAGCTGGCGCTTGTATTCGTGCAATCGCTTGGCCTGCACATCAAAGACGGAGTCGGCATCGAGTGTAATTCCTTGTTGTTTATAAACATGTTCGGCCAGGCGTCGCTTGTTTTGCTGTTTGACGCTCGCAAAATCGGCCAGAAATCGCTGATCCTCCACCAGCGGCTTCAGCCGTTCCAGCTCGTGATAGTCGCGGATGAATTTATCGCCGATATGGTCGGCAATCAGCGTGCACAGGGCCGGATTGGCCGCGGCAAGCCAGCGTCTCTGCGTAATCCCGTTGGTAATGGCCGTAAACTTCCCGGGGAACATCACATAGAAATCGCGGAAGGTGCGGGTCTTTAGGATTTTGCCGTGAAGCTGCGAGACGCCGTTGACAACATGACATACCGCGACACACATATTGGCCATGCGAATCTCATCGTAAGCGATGATGGACATATGAGCTATTTTATCCCGGTCTTCCGGAAATGCTTTGCAGAGTTTTTGGTTGAATCGTTCATTGATTTCGGAAATAATCGCATAAACACGCGGCAGCATCGACTTGAATAACTGTTCGGGCCAGGCCGCCAAGGCCTCCTGCATGACCGTGTGGTTGGTGTAGTTGAACACGCGACTCACGATACCGTATGCGTCGTCCCACCCGAGGCTTTCTTCGTCGATCAGGATGCGCATCAGATCCGGGATCGCCAGCGCCGGATGCATATCGTTGATCTGGATCACGACTTTTTCGGGCAGCGTGCGCACATCGCCATAGAGTTTCTTATGATCGCGCACCATGCACTGCATCGTTGCGGAAGCCAGGAAATAATACTGTCTGAGGCGCAGCATTCTCCCTGTAATATGGTTGTCCCTGGGGTACAGCACTTTGGATATCGACTCGGCAAGCTCTTTTTGCCGCAACATGCTGACAAAGTCACCTTTGTTAAAAGAATGAAGATCAAATACGGCGGGACATTCCGCGCGCCATAGACGGAGCCTCGCCGGTGTATGACTGTCATAGCCGATGACCGGCATGTCGTAAGGTACCGCAACCACCGTCTGATAGTTTTTATGCGCGACCGTCATGCCGTCGTCCGTCCAGACTTCTTCAACCGTGCCCTCAAAACGTACTTCAATCTGTTCTTCGCGCCGCTCGATTTCCCAGATATCCCCTTTTGCCGTCCAGTCGTCCGGCACTTCCGTCTGCTTACCGTCCACGATGCGCTGGCAGAACATGCCATATTCGTAGCGGATGCCGTAGCCCGTCACAGGCAGATTCAGCGTCGAAAGCGAATCAAGAAAACACGCGGCCAGCCGGCCGAGACCCCCGTTGCCGAGAGCCGCTTCATTTTCCTGCTCTTCGAGCTTTTCAAAGGGATAACCGATCTCGGTCATGACGGCCCGGTAGTCTGAAAGCAAACCGAGATTGATCATATTATTGACGAGCGCCCGGCCCATCAAAAACTCGGCCGAAAGATAACAGAGTTTCTTGAGTCCCTTCTTTTCAATTTCTGCGTTGGCCTCGACACCGCGCTCGAGGATGATGTCGCGAATACTCATCGCCACCGCCTGGAACATTTCCTCATCCGAGGCATTCTCAAGCGCGCGGCCGTAATACCGTTTTAATTTGCCCTCGATGATTCCCTTAATTTTTAAAATCCCGTTTTTCACTCGTATGCCTTTGATTGCAAAATTGGGAGCATCCGAAGCTTCCGCTGCAATGGATGGCTCTTTAATGTGACGACGAAACGCCTGTCAACGAAAATCATGTTGGTCATTGTCCGGCCGTCAAAAGATATAGTTTCGCGTAGGCCAGCGCGCTCTTTTGAAAACTCAAATCCTGGTTCATGCCCCGCTTTCGAAGTGAGTTCATACGCTCCTTGTTCGAATAAATATTCAGCGCATACCCCACGGTATGGAGCATATCGTGTGCGTTATAGTTTTCAAAAGAAAAACCGTTGCCTTCGTCCGTATATTCGTTATAGGAAGCAACCGTATCCTTCAGTCCGCCCGTCGCGCGGACAACAGGCAATGTGCCGTAACGCAGAGCGATCATCTGCGAGAGGCCGCAAGGCTCAAACATGGACGGCATCAGGAAGAAATCGCTTCCCGCATATATGCGATGAGCCAGCGGGTCGTTAAACGCCATCAGGCCTATCGCCCGGTTGCCCGTCCGATGAGCAACCCCTTGGAAGAAATGTTCATATTCCTTATCCCCCGTCCCGATCAGCACAAAACCTGGACCCGCGTCCATGATCTCGTCGAATACGCTCAGCACAAGATCAATCCCTTTTTGCTTCGTCAATCGGGTCACCATTCCGATTAGCGGCGCTGCGGGGTCGATCTTGAGCCCAAGTTCGGCAATCAGAGCCTGCTTGTTTTTTTGCTTTTCCGAAAGTGATGCGATGTTAAACGGATAGGGGATCAGCGGGTCGTCTGCCGGATTAAAGGCTATGGTATCAATGCCGTTGAGGATGCCGATCAGGTCATCCGTGCGTGTTTCCAGTATCCCATCCAGCCCCTCACCATAATGCGGCGTCCGTATTTCCTGCGCGTATGTCGGGCTGACGGTGACCAGCTTGTCCGCAAAAACGATACCGGCCTTCAAATAATTAGCGCCACCATGAAACTCGAGATAGTCCGGATGATCATATCGGCCGTCGATATCCAGCAGATGCGCCGTGTAACCAAAATCAAAGCGCCCCTGATAACCCAAGTTATGGATCGAAAGAACGGTCTTGCACCTCCCCTGCGGATGCAAATCGTATTGGGTCTTAAGCAGCATGGGGATCATCGCCGTGTGCCAGTCGTTGACATGGAGGATATCTGGATCAAAACCGATTACAGGTATCGCTTCGATAACCGCGCGGGAAAAGTAGGCATACTGTTCGCCCTCGAAATTGCCGCCACAGTAGATGGCGTGACCGAAGTAATGTTCATTGTCGATAAAGTAAACCGGAATGCCCTCCCAGTCGTAGAGTTCAATACCCACATACTGAGAATGCCGGCCGATATCCACGCTGAAGCTGACAATATGCCGCACATGCTCCCGGTATTGATCTTTGATGACGCGATGAAACGGCAACATCAGGCGGATATCGACGCCCAGTGCTTTCAGTTCTCTCGCCAACGTTCCGATCACATCCGCCAGCCCTCCCGTTTTAGCAAACGGCGCACATTCCGCTCCGGTCATCAGGATCCCGGGCAGGACTTTCCTGTTTTTTTCCGCCATGATTCTTTGCAGTTCTTTATTCATGCCACGCTACCGATCCTTTTTCATCATAATCAAGATATACGGCCGCAAGCGGCGGCAGATTAATCGTAGTTCTGTACGGCTGTCCGGCAAATCCTTTGTGGGATGCCGTAATGGTCGCCTTGTGATGATGACCACCTCCGCCAAACAACACATTATCGCTGCTGAACGTCTCTCGCAGCCGTCCATTGCCCGGCAACCCGATCACAAAATGTTCCACCGGCACCGGCGTAAAGTTGAAAGCGCAAATACAGACATCACCGGGCCCGTCGCCGCGGCGCATAAAGCTGATCGCGCTGTGCTGCGCTTCGTCCACATTCAACCAGGTAAATCCGCCCCAATCATCTTCGATCTGATAAAGGGCAGGACATGCGGTGTAAAAAGCATTGAGCGCCTTCACATATTCCTGCATCTGACGGTGCCTTTCATGCGTAAGCAGAAACCAGTCGAGCGGCTTTTGATGGTCCCATTCGATGAACTGCCCGAACTCGCTTCCCATAAACAGCAGTTTTTTTCCCGGATGCGCATACATAAAACCGAGTAAGGCCCGCACGGACGCAAACTTCTCATCATAAGTGCCGTACGTCTTATTGAGCAGAGATTTCTTGCCATGGACAACCTCGTCGTGAGAATATGGCAGAATAAAGTTTTCAGTAAAGGCGTAGCACATCGAAAACGTTAGTTTGTCATGATGATCATGACGGAAAAAGGGATCCATCGACATGTACTTGAGCGTATCATGCATAAAGCCCATGTTCCACTTGAATACAAAACCAAGCCCCCCGTCATAGGGCGGCTTGGTAATCATCGGATACGACGTCGATTCTTCCGCAATAGTGAGAGTGCCGGGATACCTGGTCAATATTACGGAATTCAGCTTTTGCAGAAAAGCCACCGCGGAATGGTCAATATTGCCCCCGTATTTGTTGGGCACATATTCGCCTTCATTGCGGGCATAATCCAGATAGAGCATCGACGTGACCGCATCGACGCGGATGCCGTCAATGTGGTAAACGTCAAAGAAATACATTGCGCTGGAAACCAGAAAACTGACAACCTCGGGACGGCCATAGTTGAATATCAGCGTGCCCCATTGCGGGTGATTGGCCTGCATCGGGTTTTGATGTTCATAAAGGCATGTACCGTCGAACCGGGCAAGGCCGTGTGCATCCTTGGGGAAATGGGCGGGCACCCAGTCCATAATGACCCCGATGCCCTTTGCGTGCATCGTATCCACAAAATACATAAAATCCTGCGGTGTACCGAAACGGCTCGTCACCGCGTAATAGCCGGTAACCTGATACCCCCATGAATCGTCTAACGGATATTCGGTAACGGGCATGATCTCCACATGCGTAAATCCCATCTCAACAAGATATTCGGAAAGTTCATCGGCCACATCCCGCAGATTCGCAAAGTGATACCCATCGCGCTTGCGCCATGAGCCGATGTGCATTTCGTAGATGGTCATGGGCCGGCAAAGAGCATTTTGCTTTGAGCGTCGCTGCAGAAATTCCTCATCGCGCCAATGGTACCCGCCCAGGCGCCAGACCTTCGAGGCGGTCGCCGGACGAACCTCGGCGTGAAAGGCAAACGGGTCCGACTTGAGAACGGTTTGAGAATCATATCCGGTGACCTGATACTTGTAACAGTCTCCGTCCCTAAGCCCCGGGACAAACGCGGCAAAGACGCCAGTATCGAGCCGTTCCATCCGGTTTTTCGAAGCATCCCAGCCATTGAAATCCCCCACAACACTGACATGCCGCGCATTGGGCGCCCATAGCAGAAAGCGGTGCATACCGAGTTCATCCACCGGATGACAACCGAAGGTGGCATAAGCCTGCTGCGCCTCTCCGATGTTGAACAGATAAATCTCGTCCGTATTGATGTATTGCCGATAGTCTTTCATTTGCATATCCGCATAAATTTTTGTCATCGGATCCTTCTATCGCGCCGGATGCTGCCGGCCGAACAGCCTTGTCATGTTAGCCAACTTCCGCGCGATTCCGTCATCAAATTGACCGGACAACAGCCGCCATTGCCAGTTTCCCTGCGACGTCTGCGGCCGATTCATGCGCGCAGACGAGGGCAGCCCGAGGATATCCTGCATCGGGATGATGCACACATCCGCAACGGAACCCATGGCGAGCCGGATCAACTGCCAGTGCACACACTTCTCATCGATGCCATCAAGGTAGGCATCCAGAAAAGCACGTTCGGCCGTGCAAAGTCCGTTGTACCAGCCGATCGTCGTGTCATTGTCATGCGTTCCTGTATAAACCACGCAATTTTTCTCATAGCGGTGCGGCAGATAGATGCTGCTGCCATCCGGAGCGAAAGCGAAATGAAGCACCTTCAGGCCCGCAAAGCCCGTCGCACGCAGCAGATCAAAGACCTCCGGCGTCAGATAGCCCAAATCCTCGGCAATAAGCGGCAGATCGCCTAGCGCATTTTTGAGTTGGCAAAAAAAATCGACGCCCGGGCCGGGAATCCATTGTCCCGTTGCGGCGGTCTCTGCGTCAGCGGGTATTGCGTAGTAGGATTCGAACGCGCGAAAGTGGTCGATACGCAGGTAATCACACAGGGATGTTTGATGAGCGATACGCTTAATCCACCACGCATAACCCGTTTGCTTCAGCACATCCCAGTCATAGATCGGATTTCCCCAAAGCTGCCCCGTTTCTGAAAAGTAATCCGGTGGACAACCCGCAACGCGTCCTTGTTTATCAAGTATGTCACGATCCATCCAGGCATCCGCGCTGTCCGGCGCCATGTAGATGGGCATATCGCCGATAATACTTATCCCTTTTCCGTTTGCGTACTTCCGTAACGCGTCCCACTGCCGGAAGAAAAGGTATTGAACAAATATATGATAATGGGCCTTCTCTTCCAGACGTGACGCGGCGGCTTTCAGAGCGTCGGACCTTCGTTGTGCAAGCTCTTCCGGCCATCGATAGAAAGGCATCATTTTATATTCGCTTTTCAGCGCCATATACAACGCATAGTCGTGTATCCAGCCTGCGTGCTTCTGTTTGAAGGCCAAAAGCTCATCCGCAAGACGCGCGGCGCTGTGCCGGTATGCGAGATGCAGCACTTGCGGCTTACCGGCATATTGCGCGTAATAATCGACCGCATCGGGCTTGTTCCCGAAAAGATCGCCGCACATATCCAGCGCGTCTTGGGGAAGCAGGCCATCACGGTACAGATCATCAAAATCGATAAAATACGGGTTGCCTGCAAAAGTACTGAAAGTCTGATACGGTGAATCGCCAAAGCCTGTTGGCGAAGTGGGCAGAACCTGCCAGTAAGCCTGCTCGCTCATCTGCAGCCTATCCACAAAGTCTCGCGCACCCTGTCCGAGTGTTCCGATGCCAAACCGGCCGGGCAATGAAGATACGCCAAGCAGTATGCCGTTTCCCCTTTTCATGCCTCAGATCATACACGAGTTTGGCATTCATGACTATGCGAATTTCCGCTCCAGATGAGCGCTGACGCCCCCAAAACAGCACTTGCGCCTGTTTCCAATCCGGACGGCATGAGCTTCACTGTGTCCCGATACGCACCAAACATGAAATCTTTCATGTATTGCTCTGTAGGTTTCAGCAGGAGATCGCCCGCTTCGGACAATCCTCCCGCCAGGAAGATGGCTTCCGGGCTTAGGTGGGCCACAGCGTCGGCCAGCTTCATTCCCAGAATCCGCGCTGTACGATCAAAGGCTTCCAATGCAATAACATCTCCTTCAACCGCTAGGTCAAAAATTCGTTTGGATGTCATATCCTCATCGCTCATTGCTCTGAGCAGAGTTTGGTCGCATCGCTCGGCAAGCAGCTCCAGCGCTGTCTTTCTCAGCCCCGCAGCTGATACATAAGTTTCCAGGCATCCTCTTTTCCCGCATCTGCAAGGCCTTCCATCCGGGTCAACCACTGTGTGTCCCAATTCTCCGGCAAAACCGCTGGCGCCATACAGCAAACGGCCATCGGCTACGATACCGCTGCCGAGGCCGGTGCCAAGGGTAATGACCAGAAAGTGCTTCATGCCACGGGCGTTACCGAAAAGCATCTCTCCTAAGGCTGCGGCGTTGGCGTCATTTGTGATGGAGACAGGAAGGTCGTAATACTTCCTGACTAGAGCGACGAAATCGACGGTCTCTCCCCAGTTTAGATTAACGGCTTTCTCAATGGTTCCACGATCGTGATGAGCGTTTGGAGCGCCGATACCAATCCCGCATAAGCAATACGGAAACGGGAGGTCCGCTCTTACTTCTTCAATCCGCCGATAAAGCCGGGACATGAAATCTTCAGCGGATTTGAAGGCTTTGGTGGCCATGATCGTGGCGTTGTAAAGTGCTCCTTTGCGATCTACGAATCCGAAGGCAGTTTTCGTCCCGCCTACATCGATACCCAACGCTAGGCCCCTGTCTTGCATTAAGACCTCCTAAACTGATGCCCGGATTGTAGACTGTATAAGATCGACTATAAATTATACTGCTTATAATTCTTGTTTCTCTGTTTTGTCGTTTTATGCTTCATCCCAAGCGTTTTGTTACTACCATGAACTTCGTAATACGCTTCAATCATATTTACAGCCTTTGGAACATTGCTTTTCTCTCTTTTTTAGCAACACGCCGCAAGCTTCCGATACCTTGGACTGCTTGCGGCGTGTATTTATGATTCAGCTTGACTTTTTTACCGATCAGAAAAGCAGGTCACTTCGGAGCCATCTTTCTCAACTCTTTGACCCGGATGAATTTGTCATTAGGATTGGTCAGTTTTCTTATCTGTTCGGGCCATACCACCACATATTTGTTAGACCCCTGATGCTGGCCATAAACCAATGTATAGTAAGGATAGCCCTTGACGGCATCATGACATTTGTCAAACTTCCATGTCCAGAACGCGTTCTTAACCTCCTGTGTCTCGATAGCTTTTATTATCGCTAGAACGTCCGTTGCATTTTTGACTTTCTCAATAGCAGCCTTCATGATGAAAGGACCATCAGCTGCAGCATAGGTTGAGGCCATCAACCCCCCGCCTTGCGCCCTCAGTTTGTTCAGGAAAGGGATGCTCTTCGGGGTATAGGGGATATCGATTTCCGGAAATTGAGCAAGCCACCCCAAACCGCTTCCGTTCGTCATCGTCATGAAATTCTTATAAGAACTTGCCCCGGAAAATGAAAGCAGATCTATATCCTTGGCGGCGGATTCGGCCCACTGCTTGGCCACGGTCTGGTGATTCGTGTAAGCGCCGGCCCACACCATCGTGTCCGCCCCTGATTTTGCAATCAGTTCAAATGTGGGCAAAAACATTTTTTCAGTAGCTGACGTCTGGGTCACGAGCACGACCTTGACCCCGTACTTCTCAATGTGATCCTTAAGAGACGGATGTTTCCCCGGTTTGCCCGTGACCAATGATTTCGTATACGCTATGTCTTCAATGACAAGGGCCAGTTTTTTTGTGCCGAGTAGTTTCAGAAGTGTATTCATTGTATCCAGGTTAGGGTCGTAAGTGTCATAAGCTCTGGAGAACGGCCGGAAAAAGAACTTGTATTTCTCGTAATTGGCACAGACGGTATCCTCCGTAATGGAATCCGCCGACGTGTAATTGGCTATCTGAACGTGGGGGTAATCTTTAAGCAGCTTTGAACCCTCTTCCATCAGGGCGACAACCGCTTCTGATCCCTCGGTAAAAACGACCAGACATTTCTCCTGCATGACCAGCTTCCGGTACGCCGCCACAGCTAAGGGCACCTGCCTCTTCCAGTCTTCCACGATCAAACGAACCGGTCTGCCCATAATGCCGCCCGAATCGTTGATTTCCTGTACGGCGATCTCCATGGAAATCTTTGCGGTTGCCCCATAGGGAGCGCCTAAATTGCTAATCAATCCCATGTTGATAGGCTCGCCTTTTGGGGCCGCGTTGGCCACAGATGAAAGAGCAAAAAAGATTGTCATAAATAAGATCAGGAAATTTCCTACTACAGCCATTTTTCTTTTCATTGTGTTCACCTCCTGTTTATTGGTTAATAACTTGGTTCTTGATAAAAACCTAAAGAGCTTCTGCTTAGGCCTATTCATTAAGTCCAAACTTCTTATAAACCTGCTTATTATGGGCACCCAGTCCGCACTCTATCTTTTTCAGACGCAGCGGCGTGTCTGACAGCTTAGGTGCTGGGGATGGCATTTTTATTTTGGTGCCTCCCGCATCAGCCTCCACAAAGGATTTGCGTACTTTCCAGTGTTCTTCGTTCAAGACTTCTTTAGGTGTCAGGGTTTCCACAGCAATCGGAAATCCTTTCCCTCTCAACTTGTCTCTGGCTGCTTTCTGGCTGTATGCGAGGGTCTTCTGTACTAGCTCTTTACGGGTGTGCTGTACGATCTCTTTTTTAAATTCAGTTTCCAATTCTTTCAATTTATCCACATCGTCTGTTATCCGATCGAACACAAACTCCCAGTCTTCTTCCAAATCCCATCTTTTGAATATTTTCAACAACCCTCGAAAATCCTGATCGGACCCGGCCGCAATCGTCACAAAACCGTCTTTGGCTTCATAGTAACCGTAAGGGAATATACTCCAGTCAAAATTTCCGACCCGTGCCCGGGGCATCCTGAAATTGGCTCCCCAGATGGTGGAATACCCTTGCCAAGACGAAATTGCATCATAACTGGCAATATCCACCATCTGCCCTTCACCGGTTCTACGCTTGTAGAAAAGTGCAGTCAGCGCTCCCGAAACGGCTAATGCAGCTGACATATAAGAGGCCGCCCAGACTCCGGCTTTGACCGGATAATTGTATGGTTCCGGCGCCTCAGGATTTCCTATCAATGCCGGATATCCCGCCTCGGACTGGGCCGTCAGATCTGTATCTGGAATGTTGGAGAAGGCTTTGCCCTTGGATGCAAAATGTCCGTAAGGAGAAACGGCCAAGTACACAAGTCCCGGTTTCAGTTCAGCGCACTGCTGGTATCCAACTCCCAATGAATCCAGAAACCCCGGTTTCATCCCATCAATGACAATATCCGACTGGGTTATGAGCTTTTTTAAATTTTCAATCCCCTTTCCCGTCTTCAGGTCCAGGGTAATATGCTGCTTATTCCGGCTTTCCATCAGGAACGGAATCCCGATCCCTTCGACATTAATCCCATAATGACTTACTTTCCTTGCCGGATCACCATCAGGAGGCTCAACCTTGATGACCTCCGCTCCGAATTCTCCCAAAATGGATGCACTGATAAGAGCGGGGAAATTGGCATGGCTGATTTCAATCACAGTCGTATCGTCAAGAACCTCCGGTTTGCCCTCCGAAGAACCCATCAAACCGGCCAGAAGCTTATTGAAATTCGAAAGATGTTCGGATGCAGACTTGCCGGTGAGATGCCGTGAGAATACCTGATCTTTGCCCTTCTCAGCTTTCATTTCTCTTCACCTTCAGTGAAATTAACAATGGGATCCTTACTCATATCATAATAAGCGGGAGGCCTTTGCCCTATGCTATTTCCCCAGTAACCTATGACATGATTTTTCTCCAATTCTCTGATTTGTTCTTTTGACAAATTGAGAACTTTTTGAAGAACATAGTGATTATGATAGCCTATCGGCCTCTGCAAGCTTTTGATTCGGCCGGGAGTCTTTTCCAGGGCTGCCGCAGTACCGGGCCATGTGCCTTTGCCGTACATATCATCTTCGAATTCGACCACACTGCCCCGCTCTCTGCGCCACTCATCGTTGGCGATCTGAAGGTCATCCATGACCGGTGCAGCGGGAAATCCCCATTCCTGAGCTAGGGCAATGATGTCCGATCCCTGTTTCTTCTTAACCCAAGCTTCCACGATCTCACAAATCGCATCAGCACGATCCGGTTTGAGACGTTCAAATGTTTCTCGAAATCTTGGATCTTGTGATAAATCCATTCTATCCATGGCCTTCAAAAGAGCGGTAAACTGTTCATCCGTGGCAATTGCAATAGAGATGAATTGTTCATCCTGAGTTTTGAATATGCCGGATGGGGCCATGGTTGGGTCGACATTTCCGGTGCACGGTAAATCCTCGCCGGTCACATCCATATAGGACCAGTGATGCATCATTCTAAAGAGCACTTCAACCTGGGAAACATCGATAAACTGCCCCTTACCGGTCTTTTCCCGTTGATTCAGAGCACCAAGCGCACCCATGGCTCCGAAGATCCCAGGCATAAAATCTCCATAGTAATCAGGAAGTTTGTAAGTCTGCTTTTCACCAAACCCGGTAAGCTGGGCGACGCCCGACATGGATTGGGCAATTAAATCCCAACTGGGGAAAAATCTTAGCGGTCCCCATTGCCCGTATCCCGAACAGCTGACATAGATGACTTTGGGGTTTATTTTGCTGATTGTCGTATATCCAATACCCCATGCCTCCGTTAGTCCGGCTCGAAAGTTTTCTACGACTACATCGGCTTTTTGGGCTAGCTCAAGAACGAGCTCCTTGCCTTTCGGAGTTTTCAAATCAATGCCGACAAACTGTTTGTTCGGATGGAGGCATTGAAAAAACGGG
This sequence comes from uncultured delta proteobacterium, assembly GCA_903904655.1. Lineage (GTDB taxonomy): Bacteria > Desulfobacterota > Syntrophia > Syntrophales > Smithellaceae > UBA8904. The sequence continues at coordinate 15,043 of CAIVDK010000310.1, forward strand.
GACGAATCTTTCCAGTATTTTGCCCAGTAGCTCGCCATTCGCCAAGCGTCCCCCTCATAAGGTTCCTCTACTTTAATCACCTCGGCCCCGAATAAGGCGAGCCATTTAGAGATAACCGATCCAAAGATGATGTGCGTAAGATCAAGAACGCGAATCCCTTTTAATGCCTCTGGCTTTTCCGAGATCTTTGACCGGTCAAAAAGTCCATCCGTATAGGTAAAATAATCCTGTTTCATCAAATCACTCCCCTGGTGGTCCTATGCTGTTCCTTTATCCTGATGACTGCCCGGAGCATAAAGCTACAATCCTAAATAAGCCTGACGTATATAGGGACTGTTTAAAAGTTTTTGACTGGAATCCGCCATGACAACCCGTCCATTTTCTAGAACATAACCTCGATTGGCGATTCTGAGCGCATGTTGTATGTTTTGTTCTGAAATTAATATGGAGACGCCCTCCTCGTGCAGGACTTTCAAAGTATTAAAGATTTCCAAAAGCATTTTGGGCGAAAGTCCCAAAGAAGGCTCATCCACCAGCATTAATTTCGGAAGAGCCATCATCCCCCTGCCGATGACCAGCATCTGCCTTTCTCCGCCACTAAGCAAGCTGGCTTGTTGATTTTTGCGGTCTTTCAATATTGGAAACAACTTTCCAACCCGTTCGGCTGTAACATGCCTTATTTTCCAGGCATGCTTCGGCCCTGAAGCACCCATCATGAGGTTCTCCCAAACCGTCATGTAGGGGAAGATCTTACCTCCCTCCGGAACTTGAATAAGACCGGCTTTTATGCGGGTACTGGCTTTATGTTTCTCAATATGAGTATTTTGGAATAGGACTGTGCCCGATGATGCTTTGAGAATACCGGAAAGCGTTTTTAAAAGCGTCGTCTTGCCTGCCCCGTTTGAGCCAAGCAGGGCGACGCATTCACCTTCTTTTACCTCTAATCCAGCGTCAAAAAGGACCTGAATAAGACCGTGAGCAAAATTAATTCCTTCGACTTTAAGCAATTTCTTCCCCTAGGTATGCTTCTATGATTTTTGGATCATTGATAACTTCCCTGGGCGGACCGGAGGCAATCTTTTGGCCATATTGAAGAACAATGACCCGATCTGTCGTTTCCATGATGACCTTCATAATGTGTTCAATCCAGAGAATGGTGACATGGTATTCCTCTATCATTCGCCGTACAAGACCGATTGCTCTCGATGCCTCTCCCGGATTGAGCCCTGCCATAACCTCATCAATCATGATCAGTTTCGGGGTGGTGGCCAAGGCCCGGGCTAGTTCCAGAGACCGCATCTCAAAAAGCGTAAGATCTTTTGCCAGGGTGTTCCTTTTCCCGAATAAACCAACAAATTCCAGATAATGTGATGCATCAAGCATTGCTTCCGAGTAGCTCATGTGCGGTCTTGATTTTCCGCAGAGAACACCAACACCAACATTCGCCAAGGCAGTCAGGTCTGGAAACGGCCTCGGAATCTGAAATGTTCGGCTGATTCCTAATCTGCATATTTTATTGGGTCTAAGGCCGGTAGTTTCAACCTCGTCCAGGAAAATGCTGCCGGACGTAGCTTTGTGTGATCCTCCGATCAAATTCATCAATGTTGTTTTTCCTGCGCCATTTGGCCCTATAAGCCCGACGATCTCTCCTTTCTCGATGGAAAGACTTACGTCGTCTACAGCCTTCAATCCTCCGAAGAGCTTCGAAACATTTTCAACTCTGAGAAGCATTTTTTTCCCCTGATGCTTTCCTTACTCTATCGATTTATCGTTTTCTGACCTTCATGGTCGGATAATATTCTCTGTATTTATGCTGCCGATATAGTCCATACAAACCTTCTCGAAGGGTGAACAGCATAATGAGCAGAATTAAAGGAAATAAAATATAATTCACTGCGCCAAAAATAGTTAAAACCTTTTCTAGAATAGCCACAAAATAGGCGCCAACAACAGCCCCGTAGAGTTCTCCCCGCCCTCCGATGATGACGACCAGCAGTATTTTAACCATAAAAGTAAGCGGTAAATATGTGATCCCTGCAAAAACGCCGTCATGGTGAGCAACAAACCAGCCTACGATGCCGATCATGACTGATGTGATCGTAAAACAAAGCATTTTCCAAAAGTTGATATTCAAGCCACATACTTCCGCAACATCCTCTTCGTCATTGATAGCCGCCGCGAAAAGACCGATTCTGGATCGCAATGTTTGGTCCACAATTAGCAGAAAGAGCAGCATCAAGCCTAGGGAGAAATAACACGCTACGATTTGTTCGATTCTTATATTATCGAATCTGAACAGGGGCGCTATGCCGCTTAGACCTGTTTCCCCCTGGAACATTTTTGTAAAAACGAAGGTGACTTCAAGAAACATCAGCGGCAGAATCAACGTGATCAGCGAAAAATAAAGACCCTTTGCAATGGTGGTCAGAGGGCTCAACAGCAAACCAAAAACAAGGCTGAAAAGAACGACGACGCCCAACGTCTGCCATGGCCCCCAACCCAAATGAATGCTCAGCAAAGCGGCTGAGAACCCGCCAATACCCACGAAAAACTGCGGCCCGAAATTCATCCGTCCGATTCCTGTCATTTGCCAGGCTAACGGAATAGCGATGGCAGCGTAGACGTTTGCTGACGAGATCAGTGACATGTAATCAGGCTTGTTCCAAAACAGAAGGGGAAGTAAAATAAGAAATGCCACTCCAATCCATGGATTTCTCCAGTACCGTGGCTCAATCGTATACTCGAGCTTCAATTTGCCTAAATGAAAAACAAGACGTCCCCTTCGATGTTCGAATCTCATAGCATCACCATATCGACTCGCTCTTGGCAATCCCCGTCGGTTTAAATATCAGCACTACAAAAACTGCAATCAAAGTTGCTAATCCCATCATCCGTGGGTTGACTAAAAAAGCCACCGAAGAAGAAAGGAAGCCAACGATATAGCTCGCTATAATGCTGCCCTTAATGTTTCCCAACCCCCCCAGAATGGAGACCAGAATGGCCGTCATCATTAAGGACGAACCCATGGAAGGTTCTATCGCCCAGAAAGGTGCAATAACAATAATACATAAAGTGGGCGGGATTATGGAAAGCACCATGGCCAAAGCATAAGTGCGCCCTATATTTGCTCCCATCAGCTCAGCTGATTCCGTATCCTGGCTGACGGCGCGAATCACCAGGCCCTCTCTTGTCTTTAATAAGAACAGCACAAAAACCGCAGCTGTAATAATTGCAATGCCGCTGGCCACTAGCATTTGGTAAGGAATTGAAGAATTGCCGATCATGATGCTCCCTGCGAAAACCGATGTAGGAATGGAGACGCCGGCAGTTTCAGGATAAAAGAAATTCGCGGTTTCTTCCACGATCAGAGAAATCAGGATGAGAGAAGTCAGGAGGAGTTCCTCCCTCTCAATATATCTTTTTACAACCGGGAAATAGATAATGAAGAGAGTAAAAAGAACTTGAATAATGAACATGCCGGCAATTGCGGCAAATAGACCTAGGTGGAATACATCGATCAGCATCCACATCGCATAAACCGCCACAACAAATATGGCCCCATATCCCATATGAAAGACTCTCAAGACGCCGCACACGATGGTAAAACCGAGAGATATAAGGAGATACAGAGACCCCAGGATGAAACCGTAGACGAGAATATACTGAATTGATTCAAACACTCTAAAACTCCTTCTTTGAAGCTGTAATTCAAAGCATTAGAATTTCATCTAAACAAAATACAGCATCTTCATAAACATTTTGACGGACGTATGTTGTTTTCTGCAGTCACCTCATTTTTGGGATAAAATTATTACGTACCTTAGTAGATGTCAAGAAGTTTCCCCCGTCTATCACTTTTTAGGCGGACTTCCGCCTACTGTATGATCAAAATAACGAAACAACACAGATGGTTAAATCTCTTCCCTTTTCTTCAAAGTCTTTTTTCCAAATTCAGCATAATCTCCACCGCCATCAACGCTTCCTTTACGGATGCATAGCGTTGAACGCTTTCTCGCCTGCGATGATCTGTCAGCATTTGAACCTGGTCTATGGAAAAATGTCAACCATGAATTGATTGTATACGTGTCCAG
>CAIVDK010000311.1 GCA_903904655.1 uncultured delta proteobacterium
CAACAAGGGGTTTTTACCTCCGTCGGGATCGATGGCATCAAACGCTTTTTTGCGTATAAACGGTTTTCCCTGAGCAATGGTGCGCCACCTTACCTCTACATGCGTGTCGGCATTCCTGAGGAGCAGACACTCGCTCTTGCTAAAAATACTTTTCTCCGGAATATAGGATTACTCATCGGTTCTTTGATTGCTGCCTTGTTGGTAACGTGGTTGCTGGGGAATTTTCTTATCGGGCAAAGGCTCAATAGGCTCATAGATGCAACCCTGCAGGTAGGGTGCGGTGATTTCACGGCGCGAACCGGCATAGACCACAAGGGAGGTGAATTGGGTCAGCTTGCGCGTTCCTTCGATAATATGGCTGAAGCATTAGAAGCGAAAGAATTGGACCGCAAGCATGCAGAGGAGATGCTGCAACAAAGCGAGGCTTTTTTAAACACGCTGCTTGATTCGATACCCATCCCTGTTTTCTATAAGGATACGGATGGACGATACAGGGGTTTCAACAAAGCCTACGAAACCTTCTTCGGTGCAACCAAGGCGCAACTGATCGGCAAGACCGTATTTGACATTAATCCGCCGGAGCTTGCTAAAATCTATCATGCCAGAGATAATGAGCTCTTAGAAAGCGGGCGTGATCAGCATTACGAAACTCAGCTCAAGAACGCGCTTGGGGTAACAAGGGATGTCATCTTCGACAAGGCTGTTTTCACCGACAGTCAGGGAACCATCTGCGGGCTGATCGGGGCAATCCTTGACATCACCGAGCGCAAACATGCAGATGAGGCGCTGCGGCAAGAGCGCCAGAGGCTGGACGGCATTATCAAGGGAACCAACGCCGGAACCTGGGAGTGGAATATCCCAACCGGAGAAACGGTGTTCAATGATCGCTGGGCGGGAATCATCGGCTACGCATTGGAAGAGATTTCCCCCACGTCAATCTACACTTGGATGAAATTTTCCCATCCCGACGATCTCCGTTTGAGCAATGAATTGCTTGAGAGGCATTTCCGGGGCGAACTGGACTACTATGAGGTAGAAGTGCGGATGAAGCATAAGGATGGAAACTGGGTTTGGGTTCTTGCCAGGGGTAAAGTGACCAAATGGACGGAAGACGGAAAACCCCTCGTCATGTCCGGAACACATCAGGATATCAACACGCGTAAGCAGGCCGAGGAAAAGATAAATCACTTGGCGACGCACGATGTCTTAACGGATCTGCCAAGCCTGAGATTAGCCAGGGATCGCATGGTAATGGCTATGGGCTTGGCCCGCCGGCATAAAACAGCGGTGGCTGTGATGTTTGTCGACCTCGACGGGTTTAAAAGCGTTAACGACAACCTTGGTCATGACACCGGGGATTATGTTCTCAAGCAAGTGGCCCAGCGCCTGCTTTCCTGCGTTCGCGAAACCGATACGGTTGCGCGTGTTGGGGGAGATGAGTTTCTGCTTGTTGCAACCGAAATCCATGATCGCGAGACTGTATCAATGATTGCCGAAAGGGTAATGCATCTCGTACCGCAGCTAATCGTCTATAAGGGAGGAACGGCCGTCGTTGGCGCAAGTATTGGGATCGCGCTTTACCCCGGCGACGGTGAAGATATGGATCAGCTTATCAAGAAAGCCGATGAGGCCATGTATAGAATTAAGAAAGCCGGCAAGAACGGATTCTGCTTTATCAATACTACAGCAAAATGATCTTTGGCATCGGGCATAAACAAGGGGGACGCTGCTCTCACACCCTTGACATACATCTTCACTTTATCAAAAATTTAACCCCGCTGTTGCGGGACGAGCGTTAATTCTCCGCAGCGAGCTCGCGAGGTGGTTGATTGAGCTATTCTTTGAAGCCCAACAGGCGATAGATCTTCAGCTTCTCCATTTGCGGTTCGATCTCGAAAGCGCTGATTTCTTCAACGGCCAGGGGAGACTGGGCGGCATAACAGGTCTTTTCGCTGATAAGGATGTTATCAGGCCAGGACTTGCAAAGGGCCTGGAGCTTGAAGACAAAATTCACTGCGTCGCCAATGACCGTATAATCCATCTTCTTTTCGAAGCCGATATTTCCCACAACGACCTCGCCCGTGTGGATGCTGATCCCCATCGACAGGGCTGTGCCGAATTGCCGCTGAAAGTGCTCGTTCAACTGGCTCATGGCCTGCTGCATCGAAAGCGCAGCCGCCACAGCGTTGTCTGCATCCATCGCGCTCGAGACGGGGGCGCCGAAAAGGGCGAGAAAGCCATCCCCAAGATACTTGTCTACGATCCCGTGGTGCCGGAAAACGATCTCGCCCATCGTGGCAAAAAAATGGTTCAGCATGGCAACGGACTTCTGTGGTCCGATCCTCTTGGACAGAGGGGAAAAGCCGCGGATGTCAATGTTCAGGAGCGTCAGCGCCCGAAACTCTTCGATGATCGGTCGCTCCGCCTCGCGGCCGAGGAGAATCTTGTCCACAATCTCCTTGGGGACGAACTTCTGGAACATGCTGCGGATGCCCCGTTCCGTTTCGGCCATGGTTAGCGTTTCTTTGTAAAGGCGCGCGTTTTCCATAGCGATACTGACGGAGGTCGCGATGGATTGCAGCAGGTGGACGTCATTGTCGTCGAAGGTGCTGTTGATCTTGTTCAAGACCTCGATGACGCCGATCACCTTCCCTTGGGAAACCATCGGGACGCAGAGGGCGGACCGGGTCTGGAAACCCGTCTGGTTGTCTATCTGCGGGTGGAAGTGCGGATGGAGGCTGACGTCCGGTACCAGGATCGTCTCTCCCCGGGCGGCGGCATAGCCGGCGATGCCCTGGCCCAACTCCAGGCGGAACTCCTTCAACACGGCAACATTGATGTTGAAAGCCACTTTGAACTGGAGCTCGTTACCGTCGAGAAGAAGCAGAGACCCCGCTTCCACGTTCATGGCGATACGGATCATGTCCATCGTGTATTTCAGGACTTTCTCGATGTCAAAGGTCGAGGCGGACAAGGCGCTGCCTATCTGCCTGAGGGCGTCAAGGTGGTGGTTGCGATTGATGAAGGAGGCGATCATTTTCTCCTTTTCGATGGCCATAGACAGGCTATCCACCATCATGGACAGGAGCCCGGACTGCTGGTCGACGATGGTACGAACCACGTTTCGTAAAAGGAGAATGCCCGTAATCCGGCCCTCCACCTTCAGCGTCATGAGCAGGCACGTCCCATCCCCGCCTTCCGGGGCGCAAAATTCCTTCTCCAGCGGATGGGTCAACGTGCTCGTTTCATCCAGGAAAATGGTGCTCTGCTGCTTGATGACCCGGTCGATAATCGATCCCTCGCATTCATAGGTGTTTCCAAGGGTCAGACGCGTGGGAACGAAGGCCAGGAAATCCAGGATGGATAGACTATGGGCGGTGGTCTTGTCCCAAGCCAGGAGGATGGCAACATCATAGGGGACATGTCCTCGGATTTCCTGAAGAATAGCATGGAAGAGCTCTGTGTCCCTGAGGCTGGAATTGATGGCCTTCGATATGAGTTCCATGGATTGCATGGCCGCACTCCGCTCCTTGGCTTCGGTGATGAGGCGGAGGTTGTCGTACGTGAAGGCGGCACTGCTGACCAGAGGGGTCAGAATGTCGATGTCGCTCTGGGTGAATGGGATATTCTCCTTTTTACGGGAGATGGTCAGGACGCCGATGATGTCCTGGATGCTCTTCAAGGGCATGCAGATAAACGAGCCGGTGGCGTAATGGGAGCGGGAGGAACGGCCGAAGCGGGTATCCGTCTCAATGTCTTCCACCAGAAGGGGTGATTTGTTGATGACGGCGTATTTGGCGATGCTGGTCGCATAGTCGACTCGTTCGCCTTTCTTGATATGCTCCCCCAAGCCGATGACAGCCTGTACAAGGAAGGCATCCCGCTGGGGAGTAAGGATCAGAAGCGAGCCGACATCCGCATCCGTCAGCTTCAAGGCTCGCTCCAGCGTGATATACAGAAGGTCGTCGGGGTTGAAGGTCATGTAGCACAACTCCGATAGCTCCTTCAGGGTGGCGATCTCCGCCGTCTTCTTTTCCAGGTAACCGAAGTTTTTCCTCAGCTCCCCCTCCAGGGTCCGAAAGGAGCGGATAATTCCCTGAAGTTCATCGGCAACGGCCGGCATCTGTCCGCCCGAAACATCATTCGTGATGGTCTGTGAGATGTCCCGGGAGATGGCGCCGATCTTATCGATAATTTTGCGCAGCATTATGGAGCCGAAAAAAAAGATGAGGAGCAGGGCGATGAAGAAAATGGGGACGTACTCATCGTTTAGGATGTCGTACTTGATGGCGAAGTAGAGAAAACCCATGACCGGTGTGACGAAAAAAAGGCCGAAAACCAGGCTAAACTTGTAGTACAGTCCTTTATTCTCGATGGAGAAACGATCCAGCCATGTCTTGATGCCCATGATGCGATTCCATGCTTTCGTGTTTAGAGCCTATTACTTTGTGTAGCGTTTTTTCATATCACACAGGATCGCGTAATGCTTTCGCTCCTCTTCGATAATCTTTTCAATGGCCTCATGTTGCGCCTGGGGAACGAGATTCTTGATTTCGTGATAATACAAAATGGAATCCAACTCGCGCTGCATGGCAAACGCAAAGGCGGCAAGCGTATCCGTCACATTGGCCAGTTGTTTGTCCATGATTTCTTTCGTAAAGATAAGGTTATTGTCCACGTAACTGCGAAGATAAGCACTGTATTCACCCGCATATTGCTCGGGCGGCGTGAATTTCTCCATGGCCGCAAACAGCTTCTCAAATGTACGTTTATGGGCAGCTTCGGCTTCAGCCAAATGGATAAAAAGTTTTTTTGCATCTTCCTGTTTGGCAAGCTGTTCGGCGAATTTGTAAAAATTAATCCCGTTTTCCTCAATTCTAATCGCGACTTCGACTATATCACTTGCTGCGAATACCTGCATATTGATGCCTCCTGAAATTATTAAATTGCTGAGATAAGATTGAGCATATTTTAGCCGCTAATGCAACCCTTTTACTGCGATACTAGAACCATTGCTTCCTGCGGAAAAACTTAAGCATTCCCAGTGCAATCGTCAACATCACAACCCAAACGCCAAAATATCCCCAGGGCCATTCCAGCTCCGGCATATATTTAAAATTCATTCCATAGACGCCGGCCAGGAAGGTCAACGGCATGAAAATCGTCGCGATAATGGTTAAAACTTTCATGACTTCATTGAGTTTCATGCTTGTGGAAGAAAGATAAACATCGAGCATGCCGGAGAGCATATCGCGAAAAGTATCCACGGTATCAATAATGGCGATGATATGGTCAAAGATATCTTTGAAATAAAGGGCATTGGGCTCATCAATCAAGGGTGAATCCGACCGCTGCAGCGAACTGATGGTTTCCCGAAGCGGCCACAACGATTTCCTGAGAAAGATCAGCTCTCTTTTTAAAACATGAATGGACTGAAGTTTGGCCGGTGAGGTCTGTTTGACCAGATCATTTTCGAGCTTTTCAATTCTCTCTTCCATATCCTCCAGCAGGATAAAATAGTTATCAACGACATTATCAATCAGGGCATGGACAAGATAATCGCTCCCTGCTTTTCTGATTTTGCCCTTGTTGCTTCGGAGCCTTTCCCGAACCGGCTCAAAAAGCGCGCCTTCTTTTTCCTGGAAAGACAAAATAAAATTTTTCCCTAAAACGATGCTCACCTGTTCCGAATACAGCGTATCGGTTTCATGATGATGGAAATTTCTCAAAACAATATAGAGATATTCCGTGAGATCCTCTATTTTCGGCCGCTGATTCGTATTAAGAATGTCTTCCAGAATAAGAGGATGAAGGCCGAATAAATTGCCGACGTTTTCCAGCAGCGCCACATCCTGCAAGCCGTCGATATTAATCCATACCTTGCCCGGCTTATCTTTTTCTCCGCGTAAATCATCGGCGTAACTCACTTCTTTTTTCTCAAAAAGATTTTCATCATAGCGGATAACCGTAATCTTTGATTTTTCAGTATAGGTATTGCCGATGTGAATCAGAGTTCCGGGACTAAGGCCCGCCTTTTTCGATCTTTTTTTTAAAGCGGAAGTCATAGATTTTTTCTCCTTATTTCTTTTTGACGCGAATGGTAACGCGGACCAACGGAGATTTCCCGTCCGGGAAAGAAACACCGGCAACCTGCGTCACTTTCGCCTCCATCGTCAGAGAGGATGATATATTTTGCAGATCGATGGGCTCCGTTTCCAGCTTCATATCTTCGGACTTCATGCGGGAATCCATCATCACCCGGACAGTGGCCGGACTCAGCGTGATTCTCTGCAAGGCAATATCCTCAGGCAGTCTGTTACGCGTGGCGACATGGACCGACAGCGTTGCGGGAACCAGCCTTGATGCGTAAACACGGATTTTAGCGGGACTGATATCGGCAACCGATAAACTGGACGGCACATTGACCATGTCTTGGGTCAAAACAAATTCACGTTTTTTTTCGGAAATCGGGGATAAATCCAGCGACAGCCGAAGCGACCGTTCATTCAGCAGCCGAAAGGCCTGCTCGGGTCCTTGAAAAATAACTTTTACTTCCGTCAATCGAGGTTCGTCGATCTGCCAGCTTTGTGGAATATTTTTATACTCGAGGGGGATGATGACATCGCGGCGCACAATGTCACGCTGGTAGCCGAAGGCCACCCATAAAACACAGGCCAGCCCGAGAGCGATTATTTTTTCCTTGGTGTTCTCCCGAAACCACCGGAAGACCGGGCGCGATTTCGGCGCGGGCGCGTTTGCAATATAGAATTTCTCCAACGCCTCATGGAGGGCGGATGCGTTGGGAATAATTGTCAGAGACTCCGACTGGCTAAGCGAGATGGTGCCTCTTTCTTCGGAAACAACAATACACAGGGCGTCGGAGCGTTCCGTCAGCCCGAGCGCCGCCGTATGACGCAGGCCGATATTCTCATAGGCTTTGATGTTCACCGACAGAGGCAGATGGCAGCCGAACATTTTAATCCGGTCACCACAGACAAGAACCGCGCCGTCATGGCCCAGGGAATGCGGATCAAAAATGCTTTCCAGAAGCGACCCGCTGATCAGTCCGTCCAACGGCGTACCGCCGTTTAAATGCCGGTCCAGCGGATCATTGCCCTGAATGACAATTAAAGCACCGATGCGCTTTTTCGCCAAATTGGACGAGGTTTCAGCAATAATGCCCGCCGCTTTCTCCAGTTCCGACAGGGGACGCGCCTCCCGGCGCAGATTACCGAGCATGGCGATACGCTCAAAGAAACCGCGCAAGTCTTCCTGAAAGATTACCACCAGCACAAAAAGCAAAATAGCGAAAAAACCCTGCAAGACGATAACGGTCAGATAAAGCTGAAAGAAACGGGCAGCCAGATAAACGCCGCCCAAAAGCAGGATGCCGACTAAAACATAGCGGGACGCCCTGGTTTTAAACCACATCAAAAGCGCGAAGATCATCGCGGCGATGATCGCCATATCCAGGACATCCTGAACCCGAATGCTCTTCATCACCGCGGCGGCGGCAGACATTAATTCCATAAGACATGCTTTCCGGTGTTCCAGAAATTTTGGGGAATCTTATAACGGTAATCAACTCTTTGTTAACGAAGCGTGTTATGAAAACGCGCAACGATGATACCCGTAAACGTCTTATTTGACTTCAAGTAAGCCCCCAGCGTTTCTTTCGAGATAACCACGGCGCCTTCCTTGCTCGAGGCGTGAAGTAGGTGCAAATGCCTTCCCTGCCTTGCGGCAAACCCGACATGAGCAACATCCAGTCCCTCCTGATCCGTCGTAAAAGCAATAATATCACCTTGTTGAATCCCAGCTTGCTGTCTCGCCACCTTGTCCTTACCGACAATAAAAAAACTTTTGCGGGAGAGATTTTTTTCCACAAGCAGCATCCTGCTCAGTTGTGCTTCATTTTTCAAACCGGCATATAAGTCGCGATGAATGGTCATGAAGTTGATCTTTTTGCGCGTAGGCTTGCCGGCTAGGAGGCGCGAGACATCTTTCAATACTTTCTTCTTTTCATTATCACGAAGCCAGTCGACAAAATAATGCAGGCGTGACGCGTAACCATCGATTGTCGCCTGACGGTAACGGATGAATTTCACGTTTTTTTGGAAGGCAAGCGGTGAAAGGTCAGAGCTGACAGAACATCGGGCGAGCGCCAGCACGGCTTCCACAAAGGTTGTACAATCAAATTCAGCAAGGTTAATCACCAGCTTTTCCCTGCCCGCTGTCTCCAAGGTGCCCGCCTGATATGGCGCACCCTGAAAAAACCGGCCAATCTCAACGATTAAATCACCCGGAAACAAATTTTGCTCCAGCGCATTGCGCCAAAGTTCACTCATTTCGGAATGGTATTTTTCTGATTCCATTCTGCAGCACCGTGGTTGTCTGAATAATCAGGAGAGCATGAATGCTTTATTTCCTGATCTTTAAATGACTCTGCAGATACTTTTTAAATGACGCAAAGTCCTTGGGTATGTTGATGGCGCCGCCCTCGCGGCGGGCCAGTCCCTTCAAACTCTCTGGCGGTTCGGGCTCGATCCCCAGAAGATTTTTAATCTCATCCGGAAACTTGGCCGGATGGGCAGTTTCCAGACAAATGGCTATTTTTTTATCTCCGGTTTTTTGGAGATAGGCTTCAAGTCCGGCCCAGCCTACGGCGCCGTGTTGTTCAAGAATGACGTGATAGCGCTCATAAACGCTCTTAATCGTCCGGCGGGTTTGTTCGTCGGTAATGCTCACGGAGAAAATGCGGCGACGCATCTCATCGAGATCGGGATAGCGATGGACAAGGCCCACGCGATCGACGGTGCCGCCATATAAGTCAAAGAACCGCGCCAGATTGCTGGGATGCCCCACGTTCATGGCGTTGGAAATGCAGGCCTGCGACGGTGATACTTTTGAATATTTTCCTGTTGTGAGAAAGACGGGGAATTCATCATTTTCGTTGGTGGGCATGACAAGCTTCGCCACCGGCAGGCCCATCCGTCGGGCGTATTCGCACCCGAGGGCATCTCCAAAATTGCCGGAGGGAACGGAAAAAACAACTTCTTCACCGGCCTCTGCCAACTGGGCATAAGCATAAACGTAATAAACGATCTGCGGCAGAATACGGCCAAAGTTGATGGAATTGGCCGACGATAAATTAAATCCAGCAAGCTCTCTGTCTGCAAAAGCCTCCTTCACCAGATTCTGGCAATCGTCAAATTTCCCATCCACGCAAATCGCCTGCACGTTGCCGCCGATGGTGTCGAGTTGCTTTTTCTGCATCAGGCTCACTTCGCCCGCGGGGTATAAAATGGTTACGTCAATGCCCTGAACCCCTTTATAAGCCTCACCCACGGCGCTTCCGGTGTCACCGGAGGTCGCCACCAGAATATTGAGCCTCTCCCCTTCAGGCCGGCAGTGGCTCATCCATCTGGCCATCATCCGGGCTGCAAAATCCTTGAAGGATGCCGTAGGGCCCTGATCCAGGCGCAGAACAAACGCCCGCGGATAGACCGCTTCCAGCGGCACGGGATAATTATAAGCGTCCTTCACGATCATTTCGAGTACATCGGGCGGAAATTCTTCTGACAAAAAGGCTTGCGACACAAGAAGCGCAGCCTGCCAATAGGGTTTATCCCTCAGCACGCTGATATCATTTGTCGAAAGCTGCGGGAAAGAGTCGGGAACAAATAAGCCTTCGTCCGGCGCCTGACCGGCGAGCAACGCTTCCTTAAAGGATACGTCTCCGGTAAAGGGCGTAATTCCCGCAATATTATTCACATGGCGATTGGTACTGTAATATCTGATGGCCATCCCGATTATCCTTGTTCTTAATGCACCTTCCTTAAGCGTATTTACCCGAATAAATCAACCAAAATGACGATTTTCATGTGGGTAGCGGTCCACTTGCCCGGCGCACGCCGGGCGATCGTTCCCTACTATTATGATTGGAAAATGCCGACTTCTATGCTAAAAATCGAAAAACGCTTCGAGGGAAGCGACACAACTTTTATTTTCAGGTTGAGGAAAGTTGAGGAAAAATGGAAGAAAAAAAGCCCATCCGTTTGACGGAAACAGTCCAGAGCGCGGGTTGAGCGTGTAAGATCGGTCCGGGTGACCTGTCCGAAATTCTGCGCGATTTGCCGCTCATATCCGATCCCCATTTACTGACCGGATATGAACATGCGGAAGACGCGGGCGTGTATAAAATGTCCGACGATCTGGCGCTGGTTCAGACTGTTGATTTTTTTACGCCGACCGTGGATGATCCCTATATCTTCGGCCAGATCGCCGCAACCAACGCGATCAACGATATTTACGCGATGGGCGGCAAACCCCTGACCGCCATGAATATTGTTTGCTTTCCGATCAAGACGATGGATAAATCTGTGCTCAAGGACGTTTTGCGCGGCGGGCTTGACAAAATGCGCGAGGCCGGCGTCCTTTTGGTCGGCGGCCACAGTGTGGAAGACAGCGAAATTAAGTACGGCCTGTCTGTAACCGGCACGATTCATCCGGATCGTGTATTGTTCAATCGCGGCGCGAGGATAGGTGACAAACTGATTCTGACCAAACCGCTGGGGACAGGCATTATCAGCACGGCGCTCAAAGCCAACGCGGTTCATGAGTCGCTGCTGCAAAAATCCATCGCCTGTATGACACAACTCAACAAAAAAGCCTGCGAATTAATGCTGGCCGCGGGGGATATTCATTCCTGCACGGATATTACCGGATTCGGTTTTTTAGGCCACGCCTGTGAAACGATTGAAGGCAGCGACGTCGGCCTGCGGATTCATTCTGCGGCGATACCGATTCTGGAAGGCGTCCGGGATCTGGTGGAAACGGGCTATCTTCCCGGCGGCCTCTACCGAAACCGTAACTTCCGTATCGATCAGATCGAGAAAGCACCGACGTGCCCGGATTGGATTTTTGATGTCTGTTTCGATCCGCAGACCGCCGGTGGTATGTTTTTCAGCCTGCCTGCGGCGAAAGCGCAGGCGCTCACGGAAACATTGCATGCAGCAGGAATGATTAATGCGGCAGTCGTGGGTGATGTGGTCGGCAGGCATCCGGGTAAAATATTTATTGAGTAGAAAAATGATGGTCTCGTAAAAAATCCACCAACCTGTCATTCCCGCGTAGGCGGGAATCCAGTAATTTAAGCACGCCATGGATTCCCGCCTACGCGGGAATGACAAAAACGGGGGGAATTTGCTTTTTACGAGACCATGAAAAATAAAAATTTTACCCTATGAAAAAACAATGAAATTTGAATCCATTGCCATCAAAAACGAGACCCAACAGAATTTAAAGAAGCTGCTGGAGCTCACGCTTCCTAACGATTCGCTGCTTCTGCTGATGCATGGCAGCCCCGACCCGGACGCGATCGCCTCAGCTATGGCGCTGCGGGAACTTCTTTCGCGCACAAAAGGCCTGTCCAAATGTGTTTTTGCGGCAACGGAGCCTTTTCGCCGCCAGCAGAACAAAGAACTGGACCAGGCGATGCGCCTCAACATTCGATTGTTGAGCCAGGTGGACGCCAAGGACTACCGGCTCATCGCGCTGGTGGACGCGCAACCTTCTTTTTTCGGCGATCAACGCCAGATGATCAAACCGACTATCGTCTTTGATCATCATCCACGCACAAACGACTGGCAGGCAGAACTGACGGATATCCGTCCGCACTATGGAGCACTCTCCACTGTTTTAACGGAATATCTGCTTTGCGCCCACATTCGAATTCCCCGCAATCTGCACACGGCGCTTCTTTACGGCATCAAAACGGACACGGACAATTTCGACCGCGAAACGCTGGCCGAAGACATCCGCGCCTACACGTATCACACCAGGAGCGCCAATATGCGGTTGATCCGCCGCATTGAACTCAATCAGACGCCGTTGAGTTACTTGAAATATTTTGATCATGCCTTTCATACGATGAAGCATTATCGCGGCCGCCGCGTTGGTTTTCTGGGGCACGTGGAAAGTCCGGATGTTTGCGTGCAGGTGGCGGATTTCTATTTACGCCTGATCGGCACATATTATGTGGTCGTTGCGGGAATCGTCAACGATAAACTGATCATTATTTTCCGGAGCGACGGCTACCGACAGGACTGCGGCGCGCTCGCTCAAAACGCCTGCGGTCTGATCGGCCAGGGGGGCGGTCATCGCAGCGCCGCCCGCATTGAAATTGCTCTGGAGGCTTTAGAAACAGAATTAAAAGGGGATTTATCCCCGCAAAGCGTTGATCATTTTCTTCATCAATGCCTCAAAAAAAGCCGTCTGGCAAAAAAAGACCCGACGACAACAGCAGAAAAGGAAAAAACATGAGAGACATCGGATTTCATAAAGAGATCACCATCGGACATTACCTCAATCCTTTTGACGGCTTTGCACCAAAGGACATTCCTATTGAAGAGCGCTACGATGAAACCACGGGCGTGGCCAGCCGCATTCTGCCTTACCGGGTGCGACCCGCTCAAAAACCGAACACCAATGCCTATCTGGAAAAGTCACCCGAATCCATTTGTCCGTTTTGTCCCGGACTCTTCGACAAGATCACGCCAAAATTCACGCCGGATATCATCGCTTCCGGGAAATTTAAAAGAGGGGAAGCCTATTTGTTTCCCAACGCGTTTCCCTATGACGCCAACAACACGGTGGCCATTTTCTCATCACGCCACTTCATTGCGCTCGATCAGCTGACGGCGGATGCGATGCGCGACGGCTTTGCCGTCTGTCGCGATTATTTTTACCGTATCGCCGAACTGCAAAAAGGGTATCAATACTGTTCGATCAACTGGAACTACATGCCGCCTTCGGGAGGCGGCCTGATTCATCCTCACTTGCAGACGATTGTGGGCAAAAGGCCGACCAATTTTATGCAGCGACTGCTAGCCAGCGCACAAAACTACATGACCGCATCCGGCGGCGGCAATCTGTGGAGAAACATCCTGGTGATGGAGCAGGAAGCCAAAGAACGCTTTATAGCCACAACCGGCGTCATTTCCTGGCTTACCGCTTTTTCGCCCAAAGGCATGGCGGGAGAAATTGATTTTTATTTTAAAGAAAAGACATCATTTTTCGATCTGACGGAGGCCAACTTTGATGAACTGCTACGGGCCCTGTCACGTATCTTTCAGTATCTATATATCAACAATTTTATGAGTTTTAATCTGTCCCTCTATGCGACCATGACGCCGGAGAAGAACTTCTGGATACAGGGAAAAATCGTGCCGCGTTTTGAAATCAATCCTCTGGGCACAAGCGACTTGAATTATTTTGAAAAGCTGCACAATGAAATCATTTGCCCGGTGGTGCCGGAACAGTTGTGCAAGGAATTGCAGCCGTATTTCCAAACATAAAAAAAGCGGCATCTTTATACCGCCTTTTTTTCAATTGATATGGTGTTTTTATCCCGCTACGCTTTACTTTTAAAGTCTGAGTTTCATTAATCTTCTTTACTGCCTGTGCTGGCCGGCGTTTCTTTTACAGCACTCTCTGTAACAGATGGCGTTGTTTCTGCTGTTTCTGCTTTTTCCTTCTTTGCTGTCGCTATGGATTTTTTCCCCGCGTAGTCCGTCGCGTACCAGCCGGCGCCTTTCAGACTGAAAGACGACAGCGACATCATTTTCTGAACTTTCCCCTTACAGAACTTGCATGATTTCAAATCCGGCTCGGTAATTCCTTGAAACGCTTCAAATTGTTTCCCGCATTTCTTGCACTGATATTCGTAAATAGGCATCGTAAAACCTCCTGAAATTAATTACATAAATCACGGATCGCAAACTCACTCGAGAAGCAGTCCAAAACGATTTCCAGATCGCTTTGCTGAATCTGCTGCAAAGCGCTTCGAGTCAGCTTGTGAACGATCTTTTCTTCCTGCTCTTTTTCTTCCTGTAACGCGTTAAAATCAATGGCGCCGTTTTCAAACCGAAGTACATGAATCAATTCATGAACGGCAATGTATAACATCAAAGGGCTTAATTTTATAAATGTGTTCGCCCGATCCACCGCATCCAGAATAATATTGTCCTGCAAGCACACCCGGTAAAAATCAAAACCTTCCTTGCCCTCCGGCCTTAAATCGGAAGGCTTTTCGTAAGAATACTTACAAAGATGCGCAAACGCGCCGTCTTTTACTTCATGCTCTTCTAAAAATGCAAGTGTTTTTACGTCATACTTGTTTTTCCGCAGATCATGTTCGCTCATCCGAAAATGACGCGACACCAGTTTTTCCGCATCGTTAAACGCCCTGCCCGCCATCGGCATCTGCTCTTTATTAAAACATCGAACCATAAAAACACCATAATAACATTAACAAATTCGTAAGTAGTATATCCATTTATATGTGCGGTGTCAATACTCCCTCCCGGCAAAAGGAAGTTCTTGTCAAATGAAGTTGCCGATGTTAGTATTCGTAAACGTTCTATTATAACTACAATATTAAAGGGAACTTGTTCATGGCGTTCATCGCAAATAGTCAGGGCGGATCTGAAAATGAAACAAAAAGGGGGCCGGGTACGCTTGTGCTGAGACCTTTCGCCTTCGTCGGCCGGACGGTCATCGACTGGGTCGATAACCTTGGTGCGGCAACCATTTTTCTCTTTACTGCGCTCACAAAAACATTCGGGCGCAAGCAGCTATTCAAAATAGTCGAGCAGATCTATTACATCGGAGCAAGATCCATCACCATCATCATGCTGGTGAGTTTGTTCACCGGTATGGTTCTGGGTTTGCAATCTTACCATGCTCTGGTTAAATTCGGCGCGCAAGGCGCACTGGGCTCCCTGGTATCCCTTTCACTGATCATGGAACTG
>CAIVDK010000312.1 GCA_903904655.1 uncultured delta proteobacterium
ATAAACAAAATAAAGATGATACCGGACATGACCTTGCGTATTTTTATCAGAGTCAAGGATTGCGCTCCTCATTTCAAAGCCAAATCCGCGCGGGTAGGAACGGCTTGTGACTTCGTGTGCCCACATGCGGGTGCTAAGACCGTACCCTACATGGCGTAGGTGAAAATTTTCAGCTCTTTTAAGTTCATATTGCCGGTTTTTTGCGCATGGGCAATTTTAATGTAGCCTATGTCTTCGGGTTCCTTCCCGAAGATCCTGGTGGCTGCCGCGTCCACCGCCACGATATCCTTCGACATGAGCAGTGTCTTTTTCATCTGGATGTTGGCGGACTGGGGGTTACTCGGGCCTGCGGGCCCTTGGCTCATCAACACGCGGTAGGCGTCCACTATATTGAGATCAGGTTTGCGATACAGACAAAAATCCGCAATGCACTGATCCAGACCGGTCAGATGATATTCCATGCGGTTTTTAACGATGCCCATCATATTTTTCATGGCGATGGACAGATGCGCGGAGCTGTGATGCTTGAGCACCGGTGCATTGATGAACACGTCGCAATCCAGAATCAGGCTGTGTACATCCGCCGTTTTCAGTTTTTTGCCGCCGGGAATCGTGACTTCGCGGTAACTGAAATCATCCACCGGTACAATGATGCCGCGTGCGGCTTTGGCTGCTTCCTCGATGCCGCTTAGTTTATAACAGTTCCTGGCGTTGCCGGAGGTGGGTGTCACCACGTTGTCGAAGACATAGACGCGTTTGGCGCCGGCCGTATAACAAGATTCAATGATGGTTTTGATAAGCAGTGGATTGGTGGTAGCGCCGACTTCCGGAACGCGTGGAAAACCGATGTTGGGCTTGACGACAACCGTTTGCCCCTTTTTGACAAATTGTTCCATGCCGCCCATCAGTGCGATAGCTTTTTTGAACATGGCGTCCGGCTCGCCGTTTTTGACGGCGACCAGATCGGGAATCCCGGCAGGTTGTTCCTTTGCCAGGAGAAAATCCGGTTTGCCGAGAATAACCGCGCCGCCCGCGATCAGACCGAGCGACAGGCCTTTGGAAATCACTTCCCGCCGATTGAATTTACGTGTGTCTGCCATATTTACCTCCTGCTTATTGTGTGCTGACTAATATCAAGTGGCATTCATGGGATAATGAACCAATGTAGTCCGAACCTTTAGGTTCGTGTGTTCAACGGGTCTAAAGACCCGTACTACGGTTACTATTTGATGGCAACTTGGTATAAGAAACAAACAAAATATGCCGGTGGTTGAGAATTATAAAGAGAAAGTGATTAGGTGTCAATCAAAAGAGGATAGGAGATGAAAATCATGGATACATTTTCGTGACGACGCTATCCCAACCATCCTGGGGTTGAACTGTGCCCTGGGTTGTGGTATAAAAAGACCGCTCACTTACTTTATGCATTGCAAGTTGATTCCCCAAATATAAAAAAAGGAGGTCTATGCGCGATGTCGGAACAAACTCACAAAAAAGAACACGATGAAAAACATCTGGACAAGTTGACCATCAAGGAATTGCGGGAAATAGCCGCCGAGCTTCCCCATGAACGGGCGATTCACGACATGAAAAAGGAGGAAATCATCGCCTTTATCAAGGAAGCCAAGGGCATCAAGGATGACGGTCCCATCAAGAGAAAGAAACATGTGGCTAAGATCAAAATATCCAAGATCGAACTCAAGGCCAAAATCCGCGAACTGAAGGGTCTCCGGCTGCAGGCAATGGAAGTAAGCGAAACCGAAAAAGCTGTCCTGCTGCGACATCAGATCAGCCGTCTGAAAAAAATATCCCGCCGCGTCGCTGAAGCGTGAGGAGGAAGGCTGTAAGGCTGAAGACTATAGACTGAAGGTTAAAAGGAAAGGGCAAGATGTTGCACGCAACATCTTGCCCTTATTTTTTGTTTTCCCCTGAAAAATAATGAGCTTTTGTAGGGGGTGATAATTAATATTCATTTGATTTTAAACGGGAATTTATGTATGAAGCAACAAATCATCCTCAATTACCATTTTGCAAGAAAAACAAGATATTACGTGTGATATAGATTAATAGTTAGGATGAACAAGGATCAATCCATGATCGAATCTCCGAAGTCACTCGGCAATCCACAACATCGCGCAGAACGACTTGCGCAAATCCACAATCCGCATATTTCGGAACTCACAGCCTTTGTCGATCGCATGCGTAGCGAGCGCCGCTGGGTCGCTCCGGCTGAGCTGTGCGTTCGCTATAAGAATATTTGATGTTGTGACGTTTTAGTGCTATAGCTACACAACGTCATAGGAGGTGATATTATGGGAACAGCAGCAATGCGCGCAACAATTTATATAGATCCGGAATTGCACAAAGCATTACGATTGAAAGCGGTAGAAACCACGCAGTCAATCTCGAAACTCGTGAATGATGCCATCAAAGAATCCCTTGCCGAGGATGCCGATGATATTGCAGCTTTTGAGGCAAGAGCCAAAGAGCCATTGATTAGCTACGACGCGATGATCAAGAGGCTGAAAAAAGATGGCCGAATATAAAATCTATTTTAAAGAATCTGTTGAAAAGGATTTCCGTACAATACCAAAGAAAGACCTACAGAAGATCATCCTTCGCATTCAGGCTCTCGCAAAGGACCCGAGGCCGCCAGGTTACGAAAAACTCACAGGACAAGAAAGATATCGCATCCGCCAAGGGCATTACAGAATAATCTATTCTATTCAAGATAAAGAATGCACGGTTTGGGTAGTAAAGGTTGGACATCGCAAAGATATCTACAGATGAAGCGAACAAGAACATACAGCCGGCTACAGCTTGCTGGGCTGCTCCGGATCAGCTTTTAGTCAGGCTGGTTACCGTGACAACCGCCACGGCAACCAGCCTGATCCGGACTGTCTTTCAATCTTTGATCTTCAGCCTAACAGCCTTCAGCCTTCAGCCTATAACATCTCTATCGAGGTGGCCATCGATACCCCGCCGCCTCCGCACAGGGTGGCCAGTCCAAGGGTTTTACCCTGTTTTTGCATGGCATGGATAAGCGTAACCATGATTCTGCATCCGGTAGATCCAACCGGATGTCCGAGGCCGATGCCG
>CAIVDK010000313.1 GCA_903904655.1 uncultured delta proteobacterium
GCATGCAGGTGGGGCATGTGCGCATCGTTGGGGCCAAACAGGGCAAAGAGCCCCGGAGTCATTACAATGCCGGCGCAAGCCGACTGGGGCCGTGCGTAGTAAACCGCATCTTCCGCATCATCATAGGGTTTGATAACTTTTAACGATGCCGCCGGGAACCAATCAATTCGTTCCGCATTGATTATAGACGTGTGTATATCCAGATAGCGCCGGTGAGACTCCAGTTCCGCCGGATCATCACGTGGATCAATGGTGGTATAACTGAACACTTTCAGAATTATATCATCGCCGCGAATCTTCTTTTCCATATCCGGTGTGTTTTCATTGAGCGCCAATAATTCGCTAAAGATAATTTCCCAAACCGGATTTGTGAAATAATCTCTCCACTGACTCAGTTGATCAACAATCATAAATTTTCACCAACCTTTGAGGTCATCAGGTCATGGTGATCTCTCAACACATGAGATTGCTTCGCTTCGCTACCCTAAAGGGCACGCGTCGCAATGACCCGTTTATACTACTGACTCACAATAAGTGTATAACAACGTTTTAATAATGATCGTCGGCTTTGGCCTTTCCTTTGAACAAGCGGTAAACAAAAATCGTATAGCCGATCACAATCGGCATACCGATCAAAGCAATGACGGCCATTATCTGCAAGGTGTAAAGCCCGGTTGAACTGTTATAAATCGTCAGGCTCAGATTCGGGCCATTGGAGGCGGTAATCAAATTGGGAAACTGTGCCGCGCCTGCGGCCAGAAACAGGCCGATAAATGAAAAAGACGACTCCCAGAACAGGGCAGCGTCATTTTTTTTGCCGAGCGAAAAAAGCAATCCAATAAGTCCCGCAAATGTGAACACAACAGCCACGTAAAACAAAATATTCCCCGACAGACGGGGAAATGTTACGATCAACACCGCAAAATAAAGCACCGCTACGATGGCGTTAATCCACATTAAAATCCGCGTGGCTTTGAAAGAACGCTCCTGCAATTCTCCTTCCGTTTTCATGACAGCCCAGGACGCGCCCTGCAGTAATATCGCAGCCAGGCCGGTAATACCAAATAACAGCGGCACAGGTCGAAGCAGGGTGAAAAAGCTTCCGCCATATTCCATTTTGCCGGTAAGTGGCACGCCGTAGATCACATTGCCCAAAGCCACGCCAAACAACAAGGCCGCCAAAGCGCTTCCGCCGGCCAAAGCTTTTTCCCACAGGCTTGCGCGTACGGGGTCATTCGCCCGAAATTCCATCGAAACCGCCCGGAAAATCAGCGCGAACAAAACCAGCATCATGGCCAGATAAAAACCGGAAAACGCGGTAGCATAAGCATGAGGAAAAGCCGCAAACAGCGCGCCACCGCCTGTAATCAGCCAGACTTCATTGCCGTCCCAGACCGGGCCGATGGACGCAATCAGCGTGTCCTTTTCTTCTTTCTTGATTCCCAGAAACGGCAACAGGGCTGCCACACCAAGATCGAATCCATCCAAAAGCGCGTAGCCGAGCAATAGGACGAAAATTAAAATAAACCACAGGATTTGAAAATTATGGATATTTTCCATCTCCGCTATCCCCCCATTTTAAATATCCCTCTGCCTATCTTTACGACGCCGCCGGACCCTGTTTAACGATTTTGACAAACAGTAAAACAAACATGACAAACAGCAGCAGGTAAATCAGAGAAAACATGACTAAGCTGAAGACAATTTCACCGGCCGACACCACCACTGACGCAGCGTTGGCGGTTTTCATCAAGCCATAGATAATCCAGGGCTGCCTGCCGACCTCGGCGGTAATCCAGCCTGTTTCATGCGCCAGATGCGGCAGCGGAATCAAGAAGGGAAGCCAAAACAGATACCACTTTGCGGTGTAAAGTTTTCCCGTCCACAGCAGCCACGCACCCAGAAGCCCCAGGACAATGAAGATCATGCCCAGCCCCACCATGATATGGTAGGATTGAAACACCAGATTCACCGGCGGCCAGTTTTCCTTCGGGACATCATTCAGGCCTTTTATTTCCGAATTAAAATCGAAGTTATACAGAAAGCTTAAACCCTTGGGGATATAAATGCCGTAGGTTTTTTCCTTAGCCTCATCAACATATCCCATAACGTAAATATCCGCGCCACGGGTTGTATTAAAGAGCCCTTCCATGGCCGCCGCTTTGACCGGCTGTGTATTGATAACCTGAATCGCATGGCTGTGTGCCGCGCCCAACTGCAGAAGCGGCGTGATCGCGAAGAGAATGATGCCGATTTTCAGCATCGTCCTGGCCGTTTCACCATGCAGACCTTTCCGAACATAGTAACCGGCAATACCGCAAACCATGACGGCACTGGTGATCCAGGTGGCCAATACGGTGTGAAGAAACCGGTTAACGGTGGACGGATTAAAAACAGCTGCGCTAAAATCGGTCAGAATAACTTTCCCGGCAGCGCTGATTTCATATCCGGCGGGCGTCTGCATCCAGGAATTGGCCACAATAATCCAGAATGCGGAAAGATGACCGCCGACAAACACCAGCAGAGCAGCCACCCAGTAAACGCCGGGCGATACTTTTTTTCTGCCAAAAATCAGAACGCCGATAAAAACGGATTCCAGAAAAAAAGCAATGATGCCTTCGGCGGCCAGAATCGGTCCGAAAATATCCCCCACCGCGCGCGAATATTCAGACCAGTTGGTGCCAAAGGAAAATTCCATGACAATGCCGGTGGCCGCGCCGACAACAAAAATCAGCCCCAGCAATCTGGCAAGAAAATCAGTGATCTTTCGATAGATGTCGTCTTTTTTAACGAGATGCAGCGTCTCTGAAATCAGAATGATCAAAGCGGTGCCCAGCGTCATGGCCGGGAAAAGAAAATGAAATCCAATGGTAAAGGCGAATTGAATGCGGGCAAGCAGTAACGCGTCCATAGCTGTCTCCATTATTTAAGTACAGGTAGAATATAGAATCGCCTTCATTTTTTCAATCAATTAATTTTTTATTGTCATTTAACGGGCAAATGCATTATTGTATATTTACAAATTCAGTAAACAGGAAAAATATCATGGCCAACCTTATAAGATGTAAAGCTTGCGGCTTTGTTACAGATCAGGGGAAAATCAAGGATGTCTGCCCGGCCTGCGGTGTCCCGGCCAAGATGTTTGAACCTTATACACATCCGGTATCCCTCAAGAGGCGAAGGATTCTTGACCTGCATACCCATCCGGTGATGGTTCATTTTCCGCAAGCCTTCGCTTTAACGCTGTTTCTTCTTTCCTTCTGCGCTTTTTTTGTTCCGCAGGCCCTGCTGGAAACCCTTTCTTCCACGATAAAAGTCCTGTCGGCTCTGCTGCCGTTCTTTTTGGTCGGGGCAATCGCCACGGGTCTTATGGACGGCAAATTAAGATTTCGAAAAGTCACAACCCCTTTACTGAAAAAGAAAATCCTCCTGAGCCTGATTTTTTTCATCACAGCCATCGCTTTGGCTGCTCTTGCTTTATTTGCACAACTGTTGACGTTTCCAATTCACTTACTCTATTTCTTGCTGACCATCATCGCCTCGCTCTGCGGCGCCTTACTGGGGCTCATTGGCGGCAAGCTTTTAGATGCAAAGTTCCCCGGCTGATTCTACCGGCTTAGCCATAATCAAAAAGACGGGAAGATACAAAGGTAAAATCTTAGCACACTATAAGGAGGATGAATTATGAAAAAAATTTTTATGGGTTTCGTGTTTATTTGCAGTTGTCTCCTGGCTGGCTGGCTGTTACTGCCTCAACATGCCTATGC
This sequence comes from uncultured delta proteobacterium, assembly GCA_903904655.1. Lineage (GTDB taxonomy): Bacteria > Desulfobacterota > Syntrophia > Syntrophales > Smithellaceae > UBA8904. Next base: position 3,768 of record CAIVDK010000313.1, read on the forward strand.
CGATCCGCCGGAGAATGTCGCTTTGAATTATAATATAAAAACACAAACTCTGACGGTAACCATCACACATAAATCGTCTTTTACCGGCTTTCATTACGTCAAACAGGTCGAAATCAAGAAGAATAACGAACCCGCCGGTAAAAACGATTATTATACGTCGCAACCCGGCAAGGTAAGCTTTGTTTACACATACAATGTTCCGGCGGCGGTAAATGATATCCTGGAGGTGACCGCGAGCTGCAATATCCAGGGCAAGAAAACGGCAACGCTAAAGATTGAACAGCAGAAGGATTAAGCGGCAAACTCTTTTCTTCAATTTGGCGCATAACATCTCCTTGCATTCCCCTGTTGCATGACTTAGGCTTTTGTGAACTCCATATTTCCCATGTAATCGCTTTGCAAACTTGATTTCGTTTGCGGTGGAAAACAAGGTCAATTGAAAGTGAAGCAACGATGCAATCAGATCATTTTGATATAGTCATTCAGGGCGGAACGCTGCTGACGATGTCCGCGAAGATGGAAATTATTGAAGGCACCACAGTCGGCATTAAAGATGGCCTCATCGCCTTGGTGGACAAAAATCGCAACGTCCCGGCCACAAAAATCATTGATGCGGACGGCTGTCTTGTTTTACCGGGGCTGGTCAATACGCACACCCATTTGCCGATGGTCTGCTTCCGGGGTATGGCGGACGATCTGCCGCTCATGGACTGGCTCACCAAACACATCTTTCCGGCGGAGGCGCGCTTCGTCAACAAGAAAATGGTTTACGACGGCTCGATGCTGGCGATGGCCGAAATGATCCTTTCCGGAACAACGACGTTTTGCGATGGATATTTTTTTGAAAATCAGATTGCCGAAGCCGTGCAAGCTTGCGGTATGCGCGCCGTGGTTTCTCAGGGGTTCGCCGATTTTGCCACACCGGATAATCCCAAGTTCGAGAAAATGATGGCGGCGGCCGAGCGGTTTGTCGCACGCTGGCAATCCTGCGCACCGATGATCACGCCGTCTTTCTTCTGCCATTCTCCCTATACCTGTTCTCCGCAAACGCTGGTGAACGTGAAGGCCGCGGCCCGCGAGGCCGGTATTTTGTACCTGACCCATCTTCTGGAAAACAAAGATGAGATCGACATGATTGAAAAACGCTACGGTAAGAAACCGGTGCAGCATCTTTTCGATCTGGGTGTGCTGGATCATCAAACCATTGCCGTGCATTGCAACTGGCTAAGCCCCGAAGACATCGCAATCTTCGCCGATTTGGGCGTCAGGGTGTCCCACAATCCGGCCAGTTCCATGAAGCTGGCCGCAGGCGTCGCGCCCGTCCCGCAAATGCTTGAAAGAGGCATAGCGGTCGGCCTGGGCACGGACGGCTCCGCCAGCAACAATGCCCTGGACATGTTCCGGGAAATGGACACTACTGCAAAAATTCATAAAGTAACCATGCTGGATCCCACCGCCATGAACGCCCAAACCGTTTTATGCATGGCCACAATCGGCGGCGCTCGCGTCCTGGGGCTGGATAACCTGATCGGCTCCATCGAAGTGGGCAAACAGGCGGATATCATCGTTGTGGATATGAACCAGCCTCACCTGACACCGATTTACAATCCCTACTCCCAGCTTGTATATGCCGCGCGCGGCGCGGATGTGAAAACCAGCATCATTAACGGAAAGATCATCATGGAAGAAAGAAGGTTGCAAACCATCGACCTTACACAAACCATGGAGAATGTCCGCAAGATTGCCTCTCATATTACAGCGGAGAATCAATCCACGATCAGGACGTCACCCGTTGATATCATGACACCATAAACATATTTGCAAGAAATAAACATACCATCCTCTGGGGTTTCGCCCCCATTATGACCCCGCAGATCTGCCGGTTGATGCTGGAGAGGAATGGTTTAAAACCGTTCCCTGTGTTGTTATTTGCCCGGCGGAAATAATTTCAGATACCGGCCGTAGCCTTCCTTTGCCAGATCCTCTTTCGGGATAAACCGCAGAGCCGCCGAATTCATACAGTAGCGCATGCCGGTAGGCTGCGGGCCATCCGGAAACACGTGGCCCAGATGAGAACCGGCGTGCCGGCTGCGGACTTCCGTCCGGGTCGAAAAGAGACTACTGTCTTCTTTTTTCACAATGTTTTCCGGCGCCATGGGCTGTGTAAAACTGGGCCAGCCGGTATTGGAATCATACTTGTCGAGCGAACTGAAAAGCGGCTCTCCGGAAACAATGTCCACGTAAATGCCTTCTTTTTTATTATGGACGTATTCATTCTGAAAAGGCGGTTCCGTCCCGTTTTTCTGTGTAACGTCATATTGCATCTTCGTGAGATTTTTCTTCAAGGCCGCATCGTCCGGCTTGCCGTATTGCGGAACATCGGCAGATGCGCCGTTTTGATCACCCTTCCAGACCTTCTGAATAAATCCCTCGCGGCCTGATCCGCTACGATAGTTTTTGTAGTGTAGCGGATTCTTTTCGGCATAATCCTGATGATAATCTTCCGCCGCATAGAATTTAGCAAAGGGGATGATCTTTGTGACAATCGGCCTGTCAAATTTCCCCGATTTTGTGAGTCTTGCCAAGACCTGCCGGGCTGCTTGTTGTTCTTCATCATTGGCATAAAAGACAGCGCTCTCATAGCCGGACCCACGGTCGGCAAACTGGCCTCCCGCATCCGTCGGATCAATATGCCTGAAAAAGTACGTCAATATCTGTTCATAGGAAACCTGCCGTGGATCATAATGCACCTGAACCGCTTCAATATATCCCAATGCCGAGTAGGTTTCATAAGCAGGCGCCTCCGGTGCATTGCCTGCATAACCGGAAACAACTTTCACGACGCCGGGCAGCTTTTTCATGTCGGATTCCACGCACCAGAAACAACCACCGGCCAGTGTTGCAACGACCGTATTTTGCGTATCATTCATTTTTATCATGCTTTTATTTACCTCCGATTGTTGGGTATTGCCACTCTGACAAGCCAATATTAAACTAAACAAAATCATATAAATGAATATTTTCTTCATCTCGTCTCTCCCGCCGCTTAACGACAATAATGTATATCTAGAGCTTAACGATGATCTTATGATTGTCAAACGGCCCAGGCAGCTCGTATCAATATTTGATTGACATACCAGACAATTCTTCATATATTCCCGCCACGAAAAATCGATACTTAAATCAGTCAATAATCATCCACACATCCGCTTGCAAGGAGGAGAAAATGGTGGCGCTTTCTGGGGGCAAAAAATGGAAATTCGGAATCTTGTCGGGGCTACTGGCCAAGACGGTATCCGCTGTACTCATGGCGGCCATTCTGGCGTCCTGCGGTGAAGGCTACAAAGGATACAGCTACACGGTCAGCGGCACGGTCAGCGGTTTGGTTGGCAGCGGACTGGTATTGCAGAACAATGCCGGAGATGATCTGACCGTCTCCATCAACGGTACTTTCTCTTTTGCCACAGCGGTGCACAATGGGGATAACTACTCTGTTACCATCAAAACAATGCCGGGCAGTTTACCTCAAACCTGCACTGTTGTGAACAGCAATGGTACCATCAACAACTCTCCGGTAGGCAACGTGTCGGTAAACTGCCTGGCAGTACCGCCCCGCCTGGTGGTTGACCTGACAGGAAATTTTGCCTACGCGGCAAATTATAAATCCAACAATATTTCGGCCTTCACCATCGATGCTGCCACAGGCGCCTTGACACCGGTTCCCGGATCGCCATTTGCGGCTGGAACGAATCCTAACGCCGTCACCGTTGACCCGACAGGGAAATTTGCGTACGTCACCAATTTTAACTCCAGCAACGTTTCGGCCTACACCATCAATGCCGGCACAGGCGTCCTGGCACCGGTCGCCGGATCGCCGTTTGACGCCGAAATAAATCCTTTTGCCACCACAATTATCCCGTCCACTGCAGCTCTGTCCGGGCAATATGCCTACGTGGCCAACGTTAACTCCAACAATATTTCGGCCTACGCCATCCATGCGGTTACAGGCGTCCTGACAGAGGTTCCCGGATCGCCGTTTGCTGCTGGAACAAATCCTTACACCATCACGATTGACCCGACAGGGAATTTCGCCTACGCGACAAATATAAGCGCAAGCACTATCTCCGTCTATACTATTGATCAAACCACTGGGGCTTTAACTGCGGGTATCGCAGTAGCTACTGGCGTGAATCCCGGCTCCGTCACAATTGATCCGTCAGGGAAATTTGCCTATGTGACCAACACGGGTTCCAACACAATCTCCGCCTATACGATCAATCAAACCACCGGGGCTTTGATCGCGGGTTCCGTAGTGGCGGTCGGAATAAATCCCAGCTCCGTCACAGTTGATCCGTCAGGAAAATTTGCCTATACAGTAAATTACAGTTCCAACACGATCTCCGTCTATACCATCGATCAGACCACCGGGGCTTTGATCGCCGGAACAGCCGTAGCTGCCGGGACAAATCCGTCCGCCATCACAATTGACCCGTCAGGAAAATTTGCCTATGTGACAAATTATACATCCAACAATATCTCAGCCTATAAGATCGAGACCACCGGAGCCTTGACACCGGTAACCGGATCGCCGTTTGCGGCGGGAACGAATCCTTACGCTGTAACGATTGACCCGACAGGGAATTTTGCCTATGCATTGAATGCGGGCTCTAACAATATTTCTGCCTATATCATCGATCAGATCACCGGGGCTTTAACGGCAGGAACTGCAGTGCCTATCCCTTAATTCGCTAAAACAAACCGGGACTATTCAGTAATCATCAGGAACAGCAGCCGTTTCTGATGATTAGAATCCCTTCCACCGTTGAGCAAGACAGCCAAGCTATTCTTCCCAGTGAAACCGCTTGACTTCATTTACTTTTTCAAATAATTGATCTTAAAATAAGTGGGGTGACCATGTCTGGTGGCAAAAAGCAAAAGCTTTATTTAGAATATCCATGTTTATGGATTTATAAAGTCATCGGCGCAAATCATGACGAAATGAAAAGTGCTGTCACGGAAATTATCCGGGATCGTCAATGTAAGATATCGCTGTCCCGTCAAAGCGAAACGGCCAAATATATTTCCCTGAATGTGGAACTTACCGTGGAGAGTGAATCGAATCGCATCGCCCTGTATGAAGCGCTAAAAGCGCATCGGGCGATCAAACTGGTCTTGTAGGGAACGGTAACGCCCGCGCCCCGCTACAAAATTACAACGTCGCATGTCTCGTAGTGCGGGTTTTTAAACCCGCTTAAGCGGACATAAATATCCGCGCTACAGTCCAAAACATAACGTCTGTCCTAAGCCAATGTTTTTATGTCGATGAGGATGCCTGCCTGTCCTTCCAGAATTGCTGAATATTCCGCCGATGGTTAAGCACAATCAGCGCAAAAGTAGCCAAAGCGCCAATGGTGGCGGGTAACGCCCACAAAAAAGGCTCTGCAAGCCCGACAGACAGCGTGGCCACCATAAAGAATGACGCGATAAACGGCACGCGCTTCACCCAGTAAATCAAAATCCAGATCAGCGCGGCCAAGAGCGCCGTCCAGGGCGCGATCAGCAGTGTAAATCCCAAATAATTGGCCACCCCTTTACCGCCACGAAATCCGTGAAAACAGGGAAAGCTGTTTCCAAGAACCAGAAAAAAACCAGCCCAGGCCAGCCACTCGCCATTGATGAAATGCAAGGCCAGCGCCGCCACAGCCAGAGCCCGCCCAATATCCAAAGCAAAGACCAGTACTGCCCAGGGCATGCCCGCTTGCCGGTAAACATTGGTTGTACCCGCGTTGCCGCTGAAACTCCGGCGGGGATCGGCGCGACCTGCAATTTTGAAAAACAGAATCGCAAAATTGACGGACCCGGCCAGATACGCTAAAAAGCAAATTAAAATTATTCTTTCCATACCCCTTCCCTAATCCACTGCGGCGGCCGCATGCGTCCCTTGGTAATGTCGCGCATGCGCAGACCACTGATGCTTTCACACATTATTCCCTTTTGATCAAAAATCCACGCATCAAAAACGAATGGTTCGCGGCTCACATCTATGGGCGCAATCCGGGCCAAGTAAGACCCACCTTTTTTTGTGGAGCTATAAATGACCCTGCGGTCAAAGCCGACTGGAAAAGGAACGATATCGGTAAACCGCTGTCCCCAAACACAGGCCGCGTGCATCGTCGCATCCAGCACAAAAGGCGATCCCAACAGTTGGTCATCGGCCTCGCCGCTGCCACCTGCAATATCCGCCAGCGCGCCTTGGGCTGAGACCGACAAGTCGGAGGAGATATTTTGATAGGCTGCGCCGAAAGGAATCAGCTCGTGATAAATCGAGGTGGCGGGAACACTAATGCACTCACCAGCCATTTTTGGGGCATTACGATAGGATAATATCGTCTGAGGCAAAACCATATTTTGAGCGAATGTTACGCGCGCATGTTCCAGGGTTCGGCTCATTGCGCCGTTATTTATTTTTACC
>CAIVDK010000314.1 GCA_903904655.1 uncultured delta proteobacterium
CCCGACAAGAAGAAGCCCGACGGTCCTAGGACAAAGTCATCCAAGCCTGGTATTTTCTCCCGGCTTAAAGCGCAGCGTACGATCGGCGACATCATCCCGCTCCACGCAACATCTAGCGTCTTTGAACCCGCATGCAAACGGCTCATTTTTCCTGGCGTGGAACGTTTTCGGCTAGCCTAGGACGTCTAAGCCATGGGCCCAAATACCCCTGGGGTGCAGAGCCAGAAGTGCGCCAATGGCTCTGCACTTCCTTCGGTCGGAATCCGTCACCCCAAGGACATTTTCTTCGGGCCGCTTTCGCCGGAATGACGGCTTTTACACGCGTTTTGGCATGACTGCCTACAGGAAAACCACAGCAAAAATATTTATTGTGTTCGTATTTGTATAGCAATTATTGGCAAATAATTATTGGCATTTGACAAAACAATGAAGAGCGCAGACACTTAATCGCGTGCTGTTGAGTACCATAATTTTTAAAATTTCTCGATCGCGCACAGACATTCTCACGGAAACATTTTCATCAACATTCTCTATCTGAAGGAGCATCTCATGGCTGAAATATCCCTCGACTGCCTCGGCGAAGCCTGTCCGATCCCGCTCGTCAAAGCGCAGAAAAAGTTGGAAAGCATGGCCGTCAACGACGTTCTCATCGTCAATATCGATCACTCCTGCTCCATGAAAAACATTCCCGACTGGGCACGTTCCGCCGGGCATGCCGTGGAAATCGAGGAAGTCGGTGAAGGCGAATGGGACATCATCATCCAGAAACTTAAATAAGGAGCTGATCATGGACGAAAACAAGAAATACCCTTTCCACGAACTCTATCTGAAGAAAGAGTGGAGCTATGTGACCGGCGCCGTGCTGCTCACCCTGCTTGCCATCGCCCTCGTCATTGTTACCGGGAAAGCCTGGGGGGTCACCGGACCTTTCGGCATGTGGGGCGGCTGGGTTTTAAACCTTTTTGGTGCGAATGTTGACACCTGGGCCGGGTTCAAGGGAACTCCGGTTTCGACCTACAATTTCTGGATGGACAATACGGCCATAACGGATCTGGGCATCGTGATCGGAGCCCTCCTCGCCGTACTTCTGGCCGCCCAGTTCAAGATCAAGAAAATCAAGAACGGTCGTCAGATCGTTGCAGCGGTCATCGGTGGTTTGTTGATGGGCATTGGCGCGCGCATGGCTCTGGGCTGCAACATCGGCGCCATGTTCTCGGCACTGCCGGCCTTTTCCCTGCACGGATGGGTTTTCTTCGTAAGCATCTTTATCGGTGCTGCGGTGGGAAGCCAGTTCCTTAAAAAATACTTCATCTAGGGAGAACACCATGAGCGAAATCTCAGCTACCGGAAAAATTGCCCGGTCAGGTGCAACAAAACGGGAAACCCCCGAGGAGCGCCAGCGCAAGGCGGTTATTCAAATTTCGGCCGGGGTACTCCTGATTGCGGTCATCGTTGCCATCGCCTTTTATTCCCAGGGAGCCAACCCCAAAGGCGCCTATATCTGGATCATCGGCATCGGCCTGGGTTATGTCCTCCAGCGCTCGCGTTTCTGCTTTACCGCGTCCTTGCGCGATCCGATTCTTACCGGGTCTACCGCACTGACAAAGGCCGTCATCATCGCTTTCGCCCTATCCTCCATCGCCTTTGCCGCACTGCAAATAAAAGCGACTGGCATGAACCTTGAAACCCTCGATGTCGCCAAACTCCCCGGCTGGATCAGGGATGTCGGCATTCATACCGTTATCGGTGGATTCATCTTCG
>CAIVDK010000315.1 GCA_903904655.1 uncultured delta proteobacterium
CTGGATGGATTTGATCAGCACGGCGGCAAAGCTTAAGAAAAAAAGAAGCTCCCAACCGTATGCGCCTTTCCCGTAGGCGGAGAGGTTCCAGAACTTTGTCCTGAAGATGATATGCAGCGCGCCGACAAACGCATAAAGGACCAGTGTGGAGAGAAGTTCCTTGGGCCCCGTCCAGACGATGTTTCCGTTCAAAAGTGTTTTCAACGCTTCAGTGCCGTGCGGCGAGCGATCCAGAATCAGAACGCCCGCGGACAGGGAAAACACGTATAGTACACCGATAAAGGCTTCGATATTGGTGTGCCGTGCGATGCGTCGGGAAAAGGACAGGATGAAGGCGCCTAGGGCGGCAAATACCGCCGGATAAATCTGTTTGGTGATGCCTTCCGCGCCGAAGAAAACGGAGCAGGCGATGCCAATGCCGATAAACTGGGCCAGCGAAAGATCGACGAAGATCAACCCTCTCTCCAGAATATGCATGCCGAAATAAACGTGAATCAGAATCAGCAATACACAGGCGGCAAAAGGGTAGAATAAAAAAAAGAGCGCCTCCATCTTGTTCCTCCCTTACTTGAGTGTGTCCATAATCCGATCCATCAGCGACACCCAGTCGCGTCCCCCAGGGTCCGCGCCGACATCGTGAGGGACAACCAGACTTTTAATACCGGTTCTGCTGGACAGAGCCGCCACATCCCGAGCGCTCTGATAACTTGTTGTGATGATTGCATCGGGTGGAGATTTTTTCATGCTCTCGACCAGACGGCTGATATAACCGGCCGACGGCGGAATGCCCGGTTTCTCTTCAACATAGGCAACGATCTCAAATCCGCGTTCCGCGGCCAGGTATTCGAAAAACCTGTGATACGCGACAAAGCGCATGCCGTTGAGCTTGACGGATGCCCACCGCTTCTGTCCTTCCTGAACGCGCGCCCCGAAGTTGGCCAGGTTTGACCGGTAGAATGCGGCATGATCCGGGTCCAGACGGATCAGGCGATCGGTCATGCCACCGGCTGCAGCCAGGATGTTGCGGACGCTTAAATGGTAATGCGGATTGCCATGCGGGTGCACATCGCCCAGGCTCCGATCCGCCGAGGCGAGCTTTTCCATCACGTTTACAAACTGAGAGCAATCTAGGTTTCCGGCTTTCCCCGGCGCAATGCGTGGATTACGGGACGATTCGATGAGCACCGGAAGGTAGCCCGCCTCCAGGTCCAGTCCGTTATAGACGAATAAATCCGCGTTTCTGGCTGACAGAATCATGCTGGGCCGGGCTTCGATCTGGTGCGGGTCCTGCTGAGGTTTCACAAGCGTGCGAACCTCCACACGGTCTTTCCCCAAGTCTTCGGCCAGGCTTCCGATCCAGGGAAGCGTCGCCACAATCGAAATTCTGGCGTAAACCGGATGAGCCCAGATCAGTACGGCCAATAAAATGATCAGTATTTTTTTCATTGTCGTTCCCCCTGTCTAAAACGCGTGAGCCCCATGGGCGCCGATGCTGAATACCGCCTGCAAGAACAATTCGTCGTTGACCTTTCCTGAAATATCCGACTCATCGTGATTATACTGAAGGCGCATCAGAGCAAATTCGGAAAACTTGTAACTGACCATGCCGCTGGTTCTCCATGGCTTTCGTCCTGTGTCCTGGCGGGTGCCGTCGATCAGGTAATCGTTTTTAAACAATCCCAGCGTATCGTACCTGGCACCGATTTCAAAACGGTCCCACAGAAAAACGCCCTGCAGATAAAGGCCGTCCTGATTGCGGTCGAGACGGACAGACTCTCCGGTTAAGGAATCATTAAGCCGTCCGAACTGAGTCCGGTACAGATATTCGCTTTGCAATTTGAACCCCAGATGCTTTGAGGGCCGCCACTTCCAGGTGAGCTCCAGACCCGCCAGCGTGCTGTTGCCTGAAAAAACAGTCTCCGCCACAACCGAATCGGTCAAAGTCTTGCCCGTGATTGCGGACGCGCCGACCAGCAGTGTGCTGGAATCACCGATATCGAAAGAGGCTTTGACAAAGGCCGAAAAGGCATGAGCGCCAATGGATGCATCCGGCCCGAAGAGGACTTCGTTTTCGCCTTGCAGGGCTTCAACGCCCAGGATCGTGTAGAACGGAAGTGGCGTTAGATAGGTGTATTGCACTCCTTTTTCAATAATTCCTTCGTCGCCCGTAAAGACCCGGTAGGGCAGCGGCGCATCGACGAAATCCCACGCATGGGGATGCAAAGCGTTCATCCGCCCCAAACCGCTTTTAAACTTCCCGCCTTTGACCTGATGGCCTTTGGGCAAAAACGTCGTGACAAAATAAGCTTCTTCCAGTTCGGCGCCTTCCTTCGTAACCGGAATTGTTACGTAGAGATTAAAAAACGGATCAACGGGGGCGTAGATAAACAACTCTGCCGCCTCCAGGTTAAATCCGTTTTTCCGTTCCAACCCCAGATGTGTGTAACCGGAAATCCCCCTGCC
>CAIVDK010000316.1 GCA_903904655.1 uncultured delta proteobacterium
ATCACTATTGTCAAAACGGATTTGACGGAAGAAGAGATCACTGCAATTATTGATCGGTCTTCCAATATCATCACCGACCGCAAAGGGGTCGTCGCCAAAGCCGAAAAATGGGGCAAACGGCGCCTGGCCTATGAAATCAACAAACAAAAAGACGGATTTTATTTTTTCATCGACTACGCCGGTGACGGTTCCATCGTGGCCGAAATGGAAAGAAGTTTTAAAATTGACGACCGGATTTTAAAATTTATGACCATAGCCAAAGAAGGCGCTGTCACCCGTGAGGGTATGGATGCAGAAGTTGCCGTAGTGGAAGTGAAGCGCACATCGATACGCATAGAAACCGATCATTCGGCAGCCAATAGAGACGAAAAGCCGGCAGGAGAGGCAAAACCAAACAGGCCGACGCTCATAAAAGCAATCACTCGAGAAGAAAATACTACGAAAGGAGAATAACCATGGCTATATCCAACGGCGAAAGACCATCACGTCCTCCCCAGAAGAAATTTTTCCACAGAAAGAAATTCTGCCGCTTCTGCACGGACTCCAATATTAAACTTGATTATAAAAACCCGGTCATTCTCAATAATTTTGTCACGGAGCGCGGTAAAATTATGCCCAGAAGAATCACGGGGAATTGCGCTGGCCATCAAAGAGAACTGACTGTCGCAATCAAACGCGCACGCACCATCGCCATCATGCCTTTTATTACCGCGGAAGGCAGATAAACCAGTTTTCACAAACGTCGGCCGGTTTTATTCCTACGGATGAAGTCGGCAGGCGTTAATTATATCCACATGAAATTACTAATTATTTTATCACATTACCTAGTTTCAGCACAGGTTATTATTCTTGGCAAAATTTAATTTATTATCTCCTGATGGGCCGTTTCTCCGGCTGTTGCTGATCATCGCATTTTTTTCAGCTGCCTCTCTAATACCTTTCATCGGCCTGTTGTTTCTCATAACCCTGCCGCTGGTCTTGTTTGTCCTGTGTCTTCTTAACAATCAGATGAGAGTGCTGGTCGCTTTTCTTGTTATCCTTTGCGCCATGGTGATACTCCTATCATTTATGCACACGGTTCTACCGGTAGTTGCCCTGACGGCGATGGGGCTGGCCGGTATTTTGATGGCCCAGACAGCCCGGAAAAATTATTCAATTGAAATCGTTGTACTCCTTCCCTCTTTTGTTATCCTGGGTGCGATTGTTGCTTATTTTGTTTACGGCGGCTTGCAGCTCTCCATGAGCCCCTGGCAGTTACTCGAAAAGCATGTTACGGAAGCAGTTGAATTGAATATGCAGATCTATAGCAAATTGCCTTTAAATCCCGAAGAAATCAACGCCATTAAAAGCAGCAAGCCCATGGTTATTCAATTTTTTACCAAAATTTCCCCTGCCATTTGCATCATATCGATATTATTCACGATCTGGATTAATGCTCTGATTGGGAATAAACTACTGCATAAACGCGGCATTGTCCCGCCCAAACTTTCGACATTGCCCGAATGGCGTGCGCCCAATTGGCTTGTCTGGATTTTTATTGCCGGCGGCGGATTGATCTTTCTCCCGCAAACACATATCAGTTTTTTGGGCATCAACATATTCCTGGTTGCGTCTTTCATTTATATTCTGCAAGGCCTTGCTATCGTTAGCTTCTTTTTTCAGAGCAAAGACATCTCGATTTTTTTCCGTTGTCTTTTTTATTTTTTAATTGCGATTCAGCAAATTGTTATGATAGCAATAGCAGCGGTTGGATTATTCGACATTTGGGTTGACTTTCGCAAATATTGCCGTAAAGACCAGGCAACTAATTAATTCACTAAACATCATTCAATGCTAGCAGGGGGTTTTCTATGAAGGTTATTTTAAAACAAAACGTACCTTCTTTAGGCAAGGCCGGAAACTTGGTTAAAGTCAATGACGGTTACGCCCGCAATTTGCTCATTCCGAAAGGCCTGGCCATCGAGGCAGACGATAAAAACATAAAAGCCTTTGAATTCGAAAAAAAGAATATTCTGCAAAAAGAACAAAAAGAAAAAGCCGGCGCTCAAGATCTGGCAGCCCGCCTGGGTCAAGTTACCCTGACGTTATCCCGAAAAGTAGGCGATCAGCACAAAATATTCGGTTCAGTCACCTCCAAGGATATTGAGATCGCTCTCCGAGAAAAGGGCTTCGACATCGACCGCAAAATGATCGTCCACGATGAGCAGATCAAATCACTGGGTGAGTTTAAAGTGAAGATCAAGCTGGGCACAGGTGTTGATACGGAAATTAAATTGAATGTTGTCGGCGAAGTATAATGAAAGATATCGATCCGGCATTATATAAACTTCCCCCGCAGAATATCGAAGCAGAACAATCCATTCTGGGCAGTATTCTGTTGGATAACGGCTCGATCAATGCTGCGCAGGAAATTATCAACAAAGGCGATTTCTACAATGAAGCACACCGGAAAATATTTTCCGTTATCGAGCAGCTTGCCGATAAAAACGAACCGGTTGATCTGATCACCTTGAGCAATGCCCTGAAGGACAGGAGTATGCTGGATTCAGTCGGTGGCACCGCTTATCTGGCATCATTGGTTGATAACGTCCCGTCGGCCGCCAACGTCGCCAATTACGCCAAAATCGTCAAAGAAAAAGCTATTTTGCGCGGTCTGATCGGATCAGCCACCGAGATTATCAACAGTTGCTATGAAGCGGGCTCTGATGTTGATCAGGTGCTGGATAAGGCCGAGCATAGCATTTTTGAAATTTCCGAAAATAAAATCCGGGTCTCTTTTTATCCCATTAAAGACATTGTCAAGGAAAGCTTCCGTGCGATCGAAGACCTCTTCTCCCGAAAGGAACTCATCACCGGCGTGGCCACCGGATTTGAAAAAATAGATGATATAACATCCGGATTGCAAAATTCCGACCTGATCATCATCGCCGGACGGCCCAGCATGGGCAAAACTTCGTTCGCGCTCAATATTGCGCAATTTGCCGCGCTGGAAACACAAATACCCGTGGCCATCTTCTCACTCGAAATGTCCAAGGAACAACTGGCGTTCAGAATGCTCGCCTCGGAAGCAAAAGTTGATTCGCAAAAAATGCGCAAAGGATTTTTAGGCGAAACCGATTGGCCGAAACTGACAACGGCGGCAGGCAGACTTTCCGAAGCACCGCTTTTTATCGACGATACGCCCGCCATTACCGTCTTGGAAATGAAAGCCAAATCCCGCCGCTTGAAAGCCGATCAAGGCCTGGGTTTGATTGTCGTGGACTACATCCAGTTGATGCGAGCCGGTGGATATTCAAATTCCCGCGAGCAGGAAATATCGGAAATCAGCCGTTCGCTCAAAGCGCTGGCCAAGGAGCTCAAAGTGCCGGTGATCGCTCTATCCCAGCTTAACCGGAAAGTGGAAGACCGCCCCAACCGCCGCCCGCAAATGGCCGATTTGCGCGAATCAGGCGCCATCGAGCAGGACGCGGACGTCATTGCCTTTATCTACCGGGACGAAGTTTACAATAAGTCCGATGATAATCCTGACAAAGGCGTTGCCGAAATCATCATCGGCAAACAACGTAATGGTCCTACCGGATCCGTGAAGCTCGCCTTTCTGGAAAAGTTCACCACCTTTGAAAATCTGGCACGTCCGGATGGCCACTCGTAGTATTATGTTTTTCGCAT
>CAIVDK010000317.1 GCA_903904655.1 uncultured delta proteobacterium
AAAGAAGATGAATACCAGCCAGGCAGACCCATGCCCAGCGCCAACCCAGATCGGAAATAAACGAGATAATAAGCGGCGGCAGAAAAAAGCCGCCGATACCGCCTGAGGCGAAAAGAAATCCCAGCGCCAGAGACCTTCTCCTGATAAACCAGTGATTGATAACCGTCGTCACGGCCAAAAATTCGGCAAGGGCAAGGGCCAGGCCGCCCATCACACCGAAAAAAAGATAGACATGCCAGATTTCACCAACCTGAGACATGCCCAATAAACCAAGTGCAGCAAAAATATTCCCCAGAATAATATTCTTCCTGGCGCCAAACCGGGCAATGGTCCATCCTACCAGTGGCCCCAGCAAGCCGCCAATAATCAGAAAGAGTGTATAGGGGCCAGACAGAACCAAACGATGCCACCCGAAGGTTTCATTCATTGACGGCAGGAACACGCCATAGGCGTAAGTGACGTCGCCGCAAATGCCGCCATAGGCCAGCATCGCACCCGCAAGGGTCAGCCAGCCGGAAAAACGTGGTTGTTTTGATGGTGACGAATTGATCATGGGTTCCAGATACTACCTTCCTATATTGGATCAAATTATAAAGAGAAGGTCTATTTCTGTCAACCAATAAAGGTAAATACTTAATATCATATCATATTATTTGCATTTTCAAAGATGGGAAAAAGCGCTACAATAATCTATAGAAAAACTAGCCGCGAGGCGGCGCATACCTTGAAGGATTAAAGATATGACGGGATCTGATATTCTGGTTGTTGTTCCGCACAGCGGCGTTGCCATTCCACCGGAAATTTCGCTGGATGATCTGACGGACGAATTTTCCGCACTCATTAAAAATGTCGATTGGTATACGCAATGGTTGTATGATTTTCGCGATATCCTTGCCAACCGGCAAATGGTCTTCCCTTATTGCAGCATCTTGCTTGAGGCCAACCGTGATCCGGCGGAAATTGACGAGTGCGTACCCGTGAAGGACGTCTTCGGACGTCCGGTTTACCGGGGAGGCTGCGAACCTTCCGCTTCCATGCGGGCGGCCTGGTCGGAAAAGTATCTCAAACCCTTTCACATGAGCATTGAAGAAAACATTTCAGCAGGCGCGGGCCTGCTCTTTGACGGCCATTCCACAGTGACCGCTCGCGGTGTTGCCGATAATCAAATCGATTTGATGAATTTCCAACACACGGGGCGCGACGAAAAACCGCTCACCTACTGCCCGGACGTGATTGTGGAAACCTATGCCGCCGAATTGCGGAAGCATCTGCCCGATGTGCTGGTCACCGTAAACGGCTCGGAATATGTTAAGGTGCATGGTCATGTGTGCGCCGCACATTCGGTTAACGCATTAAAGCGGATCGGCTCGCGTGCTCCGGCTTTTATTCAGGAAACAAACGAACACCTCTTTAAGAATGAAGACGGAACGCCCAACGTTGCGCAGATCAACCGGCTTCGGCGCGCGTTTGCCGAGTCGCTCACACAAACGCTCCAATCGATTCAGGAATCGCAAAGAGTGTCGATGATCGATTTGCACATCGGCAAGCAAACCTATGACTACGACTGCGGCGCACAGGCGCTCCAGACTGTGATGAATTATTACGGCGTCGAAGTGGGCGGCGACGAACTGATCACGGCGCTTGGCACATCCGAGGAAGGCACGCCGCCGCAGGCCATGATCGCTGTAGCGCAAAGCTATGGATTCGAGGTTAAATCCGGCACACAATGGTCGCTCAATCAGGTCAAGCAATATGTGGATGCGGGAACGCCGGTGATCGTGCTTTTGCAGGCCTGGGCGGACCGCTACATGACACTCGACGACTGGCGCAGCGACTGGAACGACGGCCACTACGCCATTGTCATTGGCCTCAATAAGGATGTCTTGCTGTTTGAGGATCCGTCCACCATTCGGCGCACCTGGCTCAGAGAACGCGAGTTTCTGGCGCGCTGGCAT
>CAIVDK010000318.1 GCA_903904655.1 uncultured delta proteobacterium
GGCAGGCGTTTCGGAGAATTTTAAGGGACTCCCGTACATTGTGACGGGTCCCAGAAAAGGCTGGATCATCTCGTGTCTCATCTGCCGTGCTCCAAGATGGGGATCTGATGTTGCCAACTCCGGAATTGATTTCACACGGCAGCAGGGAATTCCGGCAGCCTCTAACTTCCTTTCCGCCTCTTCCACCAAATCCTGGGACATAACCCAAGCCTCAACGGCATCATGGATCAGGAACACATTTTCAGTCTTGGAACGATTCGCATGATCCCTCGTCCGGGGATCGGTCTCCAGCCATGCATATTCAGGCCCCATCATATCAACAAAATCATGCCAACGATTTTGAGTCAGGAGGGCAATGACTATGGAACCGTCCTTACCCTCATAGATGCCATAGGGCGCAGTGGCGGGGCTTTTTTTGTCTGAACCAGACATGACAAATGGTTGACCCGTGGCCTCACTGATCCAGTATGCCGGAAACGCAATATCTGGAAGTGAAAAAAGACAATCTACAAGGGCGATGTCGATATTCTGTCCTATGCCTGATATCGTCTTGTGATACAAAGCCGAAACCATGGCCGTGCAAGCATGCATGGCAGCTGTAGTATCACCGATAGCCATCGGCGCCGGCATGTGGGTTGCGCTTGACCCGATCCAGCCGCTCGCCGCCTGTGCAATTGCGTCATAACCGGCTTTGTGTCCATTTGGCCCCCAGTGTCCCCAACAGGAAATGGAACAGTAAATTGTATCAGGCTTGATCTTTTTCACTGATTCGTAATCCAGATTCAGCCTGTCCATAACACCAGGGGCAAAGTTTTCGATGATAATATCGCTTGTTTTGATCAACTCATGGATGAGCGCTATCCCCTTGGGATGTTTGAGATTGATGCAGAGGCTCTTCTTCCCCCGGTTGAGGCTGAGATGGTATGAACTCTGAATGATCCCGTTCTTCTCTGCGTGGAGAGGCAGATGTCGTTCGGTCGTACCACTTTTGAAATTTTCAACCTTGAGCACATTGGCGCCCATGTCGGCCAATGTTTTCGTTGCATGTGGTCCCGCCAGAACCCAGGTAAAATCAAGAATATTGACATTAGAAAGCGGACCTGATTTTCTTGTTTCCATTGTAAAGCCTCGTAAAACCTCTAATCTATGTTATTTAACGTATGTTAAAATCATTGTGTCGTATTGTTTTCGGGAAGTCAATATATTTTAAAATGACAGTTAAATTTTAAATCACTTGCGCGCTCAAATTTAACGTTCGTTAAGTATTGACAATGGTCAGAAGATGGGATAGGAGGATTTAACATTCGTTAAATAGCGATCAGCCCTGACGGGCGGGCGTTTAACGACATAAAAAACTATAGACCGAGGAGACAGATCCATGAAGGTTTTGAGAACACCCGATGATCGATTCAAGAACATTCCCGGCTACCCTTTCGAGCCCCATTATGTCGAGATCCCCGACGGCGAAGGCGGGAGCCTGAGAATGCACTATGTGGATGAGGGCCCCAGGGGCGGCAACATCGTACTGCTGATGCACGGAGAACCCAGTTGGTCGTTTCTCTACCGCAAAATGATCCCCCTTATTACGGAGGCCGGACTTCGGGTCATCGCCCCCGATCTGATCGGTTTCGGCAAGTCCGACAAGCCGGCGAGCACTCAGGATTATTCCTATCAGCGCCATGTGGACTGGATGCTGTCTTTGCTCGACGCGCTCAAATTAAATGGGATCACCCTCTTCTGCCAGGACTGGGGCGGCCTCATCGGGCTGCGCCTGGTGGCGGCCAGACCCCATCTCTTCGCTCGGGTGGTGGCCGGCAACACGGACCTCCCCACAGGTGACGTGCCGATGGCCAAGGCTTTCATGTCCTGGCAAAAATATGCCCGGGAAACCCCCGAAATGGATGTGGGTCTCATCATGAAGATGACCAATGCCTTTGCAAAGAATCCCCGGCTGCAGAACCTCTCCGACGAGATTGCCGCCGCCTACGCGGCCCCGTTTCCCGATCAGTCTTACACGGCCGGGGCCCGTATCTTCCCGTCTTTCGTCCCGACGCGGCCCGACGATCCCTCATCGGAGCCCAACCGCCGGGCCTGGGAGGTCCTGTCCGCCTTCACCAAACCCTTTCTGACGGCCTTCAGCGACAGCGATCCCGTCACGCGGGGCTACGACCTCGATTTTCAGAAGCGGGTCCCCGGTTGCCAGGGGCAGCCCCACGTCACCATCCAGGATGCGGGCCATTTTCTCCAGGAGGACAAGGGCGAGGAGGTTGCCCAAGTGATCATCGATTTCATCGCCAAAACCAAATAAATGGAGGTTAAAAAATGACAGATTTACGAGAACGCACCATTGAAACAAACGGAGTGAAACTGCATGTCATAGAGGCGGGACCGGCCGACGGTCCCATGGTCCTCTTTCACCATGGTTTCCCCGAATTCTGGTATGCCTGGGAGAAGCAGATCGGCTATTTTGCCGACAGGGGCTACCTGGTTGTGGTCCCCGATCAGCGCGGCTGCAACCTGAGCGAAAAACCCAAAGGCCTCGCCCCCTACGCCTTCGATGAACTGGCCAAAGATGTCGTGGGCCTCATCGACTTCTACAAGCGGGACCAGATTTTCCTCGCCGGCCATGACGTCGGGGGCGCCGTCTCCTGGTGGACGGCCATGAAATATCCCGAACGGATCAAGCGCCTCGTCGTCATGAACTCGCCGCATCCAAGCGTCCTGGCCAAATACCTGTTCGGCAATCGCAAACAAATGGAGAAAAGCTGGTATATCTTCTTCTTCCAGATTCCCGGCGTCGCCGAATTGATTGCCTCCAAGGACAACTACCAGTGGATGGTTGACATCCTCACCGAGGAAAGCCGTCCCGGGGCCTTCACACCGGAGGATCTGGAAAAATACCGCGAGTCTTACAGCCAGCCCCACGCCATGACCTCCACGATCAACGTGTACCGGGCTTCCATGCAGGCGCCTTCGCCGCCGCCGGCCGATGTCCGGATCAAGATGCCCATGATGCTCCTGTGGGGGATGAAGGATTTCGCCTTTTTGCCCGAACTGTCCGGCGAATCCATAGCCTACTGCGAGAAGGGCCGCCTGGTCGAGTTCCCCGATTGCACCCACTGGATCACCCATGAAGAAGCCGATGCGATCAACCCGCTCATGGATGATTTTTTCAAAGAGAGTTAATCCTGGCGCCCAATGACAGGCAAGGAAGAAATTCGCGGGTTTCATCGTCATTACCACGAAGAGTTTACTAAAAACACAAAGGAGAAATCGTCTTATGGAAGCAGAAAAGCCCAATATGGATCAGTTCAAGGCCCTATTTAAGAATCCCGGCACGGAGCCCGTCTTCATGCTGAACCTTTTAAAATTCAAACAGGAAGGCGGTTGGGCCTCATACGCCCGCTACTCCAGGGAAGTGGAGACGTTTCTAAAGGGCGTCGGCGGGGAAATGATGTTCATGGTAAAACCAAATGAGCTCTTGATTGGTCAGGAAACCTGGGATCTCGCCATGCTCGTCAAGTATCCATCGCGGAAGGATTACCTGTCTATGGTCAACAATCCCGGTTACCAGGCCATTCACAAGTACCGCGCCGAGGCCGTCGAGCGTTCCGTGCTCTACGCCTCCGATGAGATGAGCGCCGAACAGCTCCTCGCCATGGCAAAGTAACAGTAAAGCAACCAGGAGAGATGATGGAAGAAAAATCCTCAATCACAGCGCGAAACCCCTTCAAAGACCCGGGCGCCATCCCGGAGGGATTCGTTTATCGCAGCCAGAAGGGGCGTTACCCCTGGTGGGTGAAATCGGTGGACAAAATCACGACACCCGTCGATGCCTCCCGGTGGGAACGGAAAACCACCGACGCCATACAGGCCGGCTTCCTAGCCGCAACATTAGAGGATGTAAAAGCTGAACACGCCAGAACCCGGGAGCGGATGATCAACAAGATGCGCAACCATGAACCCGGTTCGCGCCTCCAGGACTTCGCCCTCCATTATGCCTCCGAGACCTACTTTGCCGCGGGGGTAGACGCCTTTACCAACAGTTTTAAACCCGAATTTTTACAAATCCGCGAGATCCTGAAAACCCTGATCCACCCGCCGGAAGAGATCGGGATTCCCCGTTGGGAGGGCAGCGAAGAGGAGGCTTCGGCCATACTGGAAGCCGCGGGGATTCATCTGGGCGCCCAGCAGGTGGGCTTCACCGCCCTCAACCCCGACTGGCTGGAGGCCAATGTCTTTGTCGATGCCGCAATTAATAAGATCAAGACGACCCCGGACGGCCGGATCCTCATTCCCGAGCATCTGAAATATGTCGTCGTTCTGGCCGGTCAGCTGCCCCTGGCTGCCATGAAAAGATCGCCGAGCCAGATCGGCGACGCCGCCGACCGCAGCGGCTATGAAAACAGGCAGATGGCCCAGGAGAGGATGATCAACTTTATCCGGGGTCTGGGCTATAAGGCCGTCATGGTGCCGGGATTCATTCCGCCGGCCATCCCCTTTGCTCTCCTGGCGGGTCTGGGAGAGATAGGCCGCATGAACCGGCTGATTTCTCCCCTGTATGGAGGCGGCCTGCGCATTGAGACGATCCTGACCGACCTGCCCCTGGCCTTGGACAAACCCATCAACTTCGGCCTCCAGACGTTCTGCAAGGGGTGTAAGAAATGCGCCCGGGCCTGCCCCGGCAATGCCATCAGCATGGACGATGAACCCTCCTGGACCCCGCAGGGACCCTATTCCAAACGGGGGAAGAAAGTCTGGTTCGAAAACTACGACCGCTGCTCGGCCTACACGGACAGCACGCACCTTTACTGCGGGGCCTGCATGGCCGCCTGCACGTGGAACAAGGGCAACGAGACGACTCTTCATTCGGTGGCACGGGTCCTCGGGGCCACCCTGCCGTCCTTTTCCCCCTTGATGGCTTTTATAGACGACCTGTTCGGATACGGTCTGGTTCCGAAAAAAAGGTGGAACGATTGGTGGAAGCTGAAACTGCCCGTCAAGGGTTTCGACAGCCGACGGAACCGGTCTTGACCGGGAAGGAGGAACGTTAAGATGTTCAATCTATGTTTGGGTATTTTGATCGGCATCGGGGGGGCCTGGCTCTACCTTCAACCGGGCCCTGTGGCCTGGTATGCCTGGGGTTTATTCGCCGCGGGGGCGGCAGCCATTGCTTTCGGTTTTGACGTGTTGATCGGTTCTTACCGGGAAGATGAAAGACGGGCGGCCTGGATGGGGATCGGCATCTTCGGAGGCCTGGGATTCCTCATGATCCTGGCAGGCTGGGCCTTGACATTTTAAGCGGCGCCGTTTCGTGCGCTGAATGGTTCATTGGACTATATCGAAATAGAGCAATAGATGATGCAAAAGCTTATCCCCCTGCAATTGATGATTTTTCTTATTCAAATCATTTGTCTTTTAGGGTTGGCGCGCCTGTTTGGCGAAGTGGTAAAAAAATTCGGCATGCCCATCGTACTGGGGGAGCTGCTGGCAGGTGTCATCCTGGGTCCGACTGTATTCGGCACGCTGGCGCCCGATATTTTTACTTCACTTTTTCATCTCCCCATAGATGCCGGTCTCGCCCTGGATGGTCTCATGTCCCTGTCGGTTATTTTCCTCCTCTTTGTCGTGGGAATGGAGATCGAGCTTAAAGAAATCGCCAAGCAGGGGAAGGCTGTCGCATGGCTGGGCACAATGGGTATCGTTATCCCCTCGCTGATCGGAGCAGGGGTTGGCTGGCTCATCTATGACATGTCAGGTGTTACCGTCTCTTCACCGCTTTTTATTGCATTTATGGGCGCGGCACTTTCCATTTCGGCATTGCCGGTCATCGCGCGCATTCTGCTCGATCTCGAATTACTGAAATCCCCCCTCGGCAATTTGACGATCGCCGTAGCCACCATCAATGATGCTGTCGGTTGGATGCTCTTTATTGTCGTATTAAGTCTGTCCGGGTTAGCGCATCAAAATGTCGGCATCGCCGTTTCAATTACCTTTACGATCGGCCTTGGACTGCTGGTTGTGACGGTGTTGCCGAAAATAATGGATTTGATTCTTGGCTTTGTCGCACGCACCCTGAGCCCGGGCGGCATTATCGGCACAGCCGTCGTTATGATGCTCGTTCTTGCCGTTGTTACCGAATATGTCGGCATTCATGCGGTGTTCGGCGCGTTCGCCGCCGGCATCGGCGTCAGCCAATCGAAGTATTTTACACATGAAATAAGGAAAATGATCGTTGAGTTTACCTCCCATATTCTGGCGCCGCTTTTTTTTGCCGCCGTCGGGTTGAAAGTAAATTTTTTCGACAGTTTTAATCTTACCATCGTCCTGATTATCCTCTTTGCCGCCTATGCCAGCAAAATGCTGGCGGCATGGGTGGGCGGCTATTTTTCACATCTCTCTGTGCGTGAATCAACGGCAGTCGGCCTGGGTATTGCGGCGCGCGGCGGGATGGGGATTATTCTTGCCACAATCGCCTTAGAATCGAAATTTATTACACCAAGCATTTTTACCGCCCTGGTCATTATGGCGATCATTACCAGCATATCCGCCGGGTTTATAAAGTTTATAATGGTCCGCGGCTCTGAAAAAAAACAATCCCATATTCTCGCTCAGTCAGACTAATTCGACTGAAGGATAACCATTGGAAAGGGGTGGCAACATGAAAACAAAGGAAGATTACATCAAGGCTTTGGCCAAAATGAAGCGCAACATCTATTTCGACGGCCAGTTGATTGACCGTTACGCCAACATCCACACCAATACTGGAGGAGAAATCATATGAAAGCAGCAGTCATGCATGGAGCGAGAGACATTCGCACGGTAACAGTACCCGATCCTGTCCTCGAATCTCATGGAGTGATTATCAAAGTGAACGCATGCGGTGTCTGTGGTTCCGATCTGCATGTCTACAAGCGAAATGGTCAAGAAGGCACCATCTTCGGACATGAGTTCAGCGGTGATGTGGTCGAAGTGGGGGCTCAGGTGAAAGGTATCACGCCGGGGATGCGCGTGACGGCCGTCGGTTTCAAACCATGCGGGAAATGTTTCTGGTGTGCGCAGGGAAAGTGGCATCGCTGCTCCGACATGGCGCTCCTGGGTTATCAATTTCCCGGGGCCATGGCGGAATATGTTCATGTCCCTTTTGCCGCCCTGGGACGCAGCGTTTTTCCTTTGCCTGATGAATTGACTTATGAAGATGCGGCTTCGGTTGAACCGCTTTCCATTTCCTATTTCTCCGTCAACAGGGCCCAGCCCAAGGAAAATGAATCCATTGCCGTCATTGGACTGGGTGTTATCGGTCTATACGCCATTCAGTTACTGAAGTCCATGGGCGTATCCATGATTGTGGCCAGTGGACACAGACCCTCCCGGCTTGAGGCCGCGAAGATATGCGGAGCCGATATCATCATCGATGCCGTGAAAGATGACGCCGTAAAGGCGGCGATGGAGGCAACAGCCAAGATGGGTGTCAATACCGTTGTCGAATGTGCCGGAACACAGGTGACCTTTGATCAATCCGTCGCCATGGCCCGCGGCGGCGGGAAAATCATGATGGTCGGTATTTACGAGGAAGCCCTTGCCTGGGATCCCCTTCCTGTGATCGCCAAAAATCTCTCCCTGATCGGCTGCCTGGGGGGCAATTTCCCCGCATCGATCGAACTTCTCAAAAGCGGAAAGGTCAATGCCAAGCCTCTGATCACCCATCGATTCTCGTTGGATCAAGCCGCTGAGGCGTTCAAAGTACAGCTTCAGGATCCAAGCGCCATTAAGGTGATGATCAAGCCCTAAGCAAGATAGTTCACGCGATAGGAGCCGTTTTTAACAACCCCTTGTAAAAGATGGCATCATAATAACTAATAAATAACAGTTGGAAAGGAGTAACAACATGAGGACAAAGGAAGATTACATTAAGGGATTGGGCAAAATGAAGCGCAACATTTACTACGACGGCCAGTTGATTGACCGGGACGATGAACTGCAGATGGACTGCCTCAACGTCATCGGTACCACCTACGAAGAGGCGGCTAAACCGGAAAATCAGGAACTGTGCACGGCCATCTCCCACCTGACGGGCGAACGGATCAACCGCTACACCCACATCCACCAGAACACGGACGACCTGCATAAGAAACAGGACATGACCCGTATGCTCTGCCAGAAGGTCGGCGGCTGCATTCAGCGCTGCATGGGCATTGACGGCACGAACGCTATTTATAATGTGTCCTATGAAGCCGACAAGTTAAACAACGGCGCCACCCAGTATCATGAGAACTTCAAGAAGTGGCTCACGCGCTTCCAAACGGAAGATCTGATCGGCTGCTGCGCCCAGACGGACACCAAGGGCGACCGGCAGCTGCGTCCCGCGGACCAGCCGAACCCCGGCTCCTATGTCTATATCAAGGAAAGACTAAAGGACGGCATCGTGGTCGAAGGCTGCAAGGTCCACATTTCCGAGGCCTCCGTGGCCGACGAGGTGTTGGTCCTCCCCACCCGGGCCCTTCGCCCTGTAGATAAGGACTATGCCGTGGCCTTTGCCGTGCCGGGCGACTGGGACGGTTTGAAGCAGGTGACGACGATCCACAACTTCCGCCCCCGCGAACATTACAAACGCGGATTCACCGCCGGCGCGACGGATTCCTACATGATCTTCGACAACTGCTTTGTCCCCTGGGAACGGGTCTTTTTGGCCGGTGAGCATCAGCACGGCGGCGCCTGCGCGCTGCTGTTCGCCCTGTTCCACCGCCACTCTTATTCGGGCTGCAAGCCGGCCATCGGTGACGTCATCCTGGGAACCGCCGCGCTGGCTGCGGAAGTCAACAATGTTCACAAAGCCGAACATGTCCGGGAGAAGCTGGCCGAGCTCATCATGACCATCGAACTGGGTTATGCCGCAGGCTATACGGCATCCAGCCTAGGCAAGCCCGAAGTTTATATTCCCGGTGTGGGATTTGTCCCCTACGGTCCTGGTTCCTACATCCCGAACTCCATTTACTGCAACGTCGGCCGCTGCCTGTCGGGCGAAGCAGTCTGGCGCGAAGCGGAAATCCTTTGCGACATTTCCGGCGGTGTCACGGCAACCTTCCCCCACGAGAAGGATTTTGCCAACCCGGCTACCGGCGATTTGCTGATGAAATACACCAAGCGCAATCCGAAGATGGCTGTTGAAGATCAGGCCCAGTTCTGGCGTTATCTGGGTGACATTCTTTGCTCGGCAACGGGCGGTATCATGAACGTGGGCAACTATCATGGCGGCGGCTCGCCGATCATGGAGCAGATTGCCATCACGACGCAGTACGACATCGAGTCCCGCAAGAAACTGGTGAAGTACATCGCCGGCATGAGCGGCGGGGATCGCGAAGCCCTGGTCAAAACCATCAATCGTTAAAAACGCATTATACCCTGACGCACACCGGTAATGCCCCTCTCCGCATGGGAGCGGGGCATTACCGGAACAGGAATTGTAGATGTGCAC
>CAIVDK010000319.1 GCA_903904655.1 uncultured delta proteobacterium
GACAGACCAGGGGATCAACTTCATATATTTTTTGAATCAGTCTCGCCCAATTCTTTCTGCACGCTTTTGAATATTCCTGTGTTTCGAGAACGCCGGGAATGATATCGTCCGTGCCTTTTTGTTTTCGTTTACCCCGCGCGACGTTGCTGTAATAGCCATAGTACCGCACCATCTGTTCGCCCCGGTTGGGGATATGTGGCTCTGCCTTTTTATTTTTGTATTGTCATTTTTTACGCCCTCCTTCGAGATAACCTCGACCATGACATTAAAGGGGCAAAAAGGCTTCGCTCTTTTTTTTCCGAGAGAGCAGCCTTGATTAAAAAAACCAGCAGTTAAACCGGCCCATACCGTGAGCGGATTATGCTCGAAACGTTGTGGCTCTTGGAAAAATGAAGCGATAAAGAGCCGAACTGTTTGAGCCCGAAGGGCGAGTTTTCGGCTCTCTCAAAAGCCCCCCTTCCTTCCGAAAGTGTCGGTTCGATTCCGACCTCCGGCACCAAGGAAATTCCAGGATTTGCAATGTTCAACGTTACAGCCCTTTTTCGATTTTAGAGGGATTGTAACCATTTTGTAATTGCTCGTCCCATTTTGCAGTAAACTGCTGGCGCTTTACGACTTCCTCTTTCAAATCATCCTTCAACACATCATTCTTTGACGCCGGCAATCTTTTTGGCCAGCTTCTTTTTCTGTTCCAGGTTCCCCTGGCGGGCAATCATAATGCGCTGGGCCTGAGGTGAGCCCGCGCCATGCATCGATTCGGTCCGGTAGCCGACGGCTGCTGTGCCGAGGGTGATATTTTCTACCAATCGCATAATTCGGCAGCGATCCTCGAAGGGGACATTGGCCGCGCCTTTCAGATACTTCTCCAGCACCTTGCCGATTTCCGGATGATTCAGATCCTTTTCCGACGCCATGGTCACCATCAAACCACCGGCAATATCTTCGGCCAGACGGGCGATCTCGTAAGGAAATCTTGTGACATTCTGCTTGCAGACATTGGCCAGGAGCAGATCGATCAGATAGGTGCCCGAAGCGGTTTTGTGCCCCTGAGATGAACAGGCAATACCGCAGGAATAAAGGGTTTCATTGAGATGCGTCATTTCGATCAGTTTGTCTTTGACGTGAGAGGCCTTGGCCGCGCCGTTATAGTCGGCAGCCAGCGCCGCCGCGCCAATCAGTACATCGCCTACGCCGACTTTGCAGCCGCCGTAGCTCTGCCGATGGTAGCCGGCAAATCGTTCCACCAACATGCCGCTGAATTCATATTCGCCGCACATGAGAACGTTTTCCCAGGGAACAAAAACATTGTCAAAAACCATTAATGCCTCGTGGCCGCCGAACTGGGAATTGCCCACGTCTATGGTGCCGCCTTCCATCTTTCTCGTATCGCTGGACTGACGGCCGTAGATATAGTAGACACCATTTGTGTCCGCCGGGCAGACAAAAGAGACGGCATAATCGGCGTCTTCCTTGGCCATGGCAATTGTGGGCATGACCAGTATCCAGTGGGAATTCACCGCGCCGGTCTGATGGGCTTTCGCGCCCCGCACAACAATACCTTTGTCGTTTTTCTCCACGACATGAACAAACATGTCGGGATCGGCCTGCTGGTGGGGAGCCAAACCCCGGTCGCCCTTGGTGTCGGTCATGGCGCCGTCAACGGTCAGGTCTTCGTCCTGTACCATCTTCAGGAATCTGGTAAAACGCTCATGATATTTTGTGCCGAGTTTTGCATCCATTTCGAAGGTGGTGCTGTCCACGGCGTTCATGGCATCCATGCCCACGCAGCGCTGGAAGCACGACGCTGTCTGCTGACCTAAAAGACGCTGCATCTTGACTTTTTTCACGAGATCGTCCGTGCTCTGATGCAGATTGGTGAAACGGTTGATTTTCTCACCGGTGAGATGCGATTTGGTCGTCATTAGATCCTCATACTCCGGCTTCTGTGCCAGGTCGTAGGTCATCTTTACTGAATTCATTGAAGGTCGAATCATGGGGTGATCTACTGGATTTTTGACCAGTTCTCCCATGAGGTAAATCTTGAAATTCATCTTGCGTAAACTTTCTTCGTACTGCTCGGGTGTTTTCAGTGCCATCTTTATTCCTCCTCAATTATCAAATTATCTCTGTTCTTACATTTTAATCTGCATCTTTTTTCTCAGGGTGCCTTCTTCGTCTGCGACCTTGATCGCAGCGACAACCGACTCCGGTGTCACGGGGATCAATTCGTTATGTATGGTTTCTTTCTCGGCGCACGCAATTGACGCAATCTTCCCGATTTCCGCATCTGATAAACCATTGAGACCCAGGGCAGCTAAGGTTGTGGGCAAACCGACCGACTCGCAGAATGAATACACGTCATCGATCATGTCCGAGGATTTGTCTGTCAAAAACAAGGAGACCAGCGCGCCAAAGGCTACTTTTTCTCCGTGATAAAATTGATGATCCTTGTCCAGGGCATTCAATCCGTCCTGGATGGCATGGGCGGCTGCAAGCCCCGCACTCTCGAAGCCGATGCCACTGAGGAGCGTATTGGCTTCCACAACATGTTCCAGCGCCGGGATAACGACGTGGTGTTTGCAGGCCATCTTCGCGGAAAGACCATACTCCAGGAGCGTTTCGTAACAGAGACGCGCGAGCGTCTGAGCCGTCATGGAGCTATGCGCTCTGACCATGTTCTTCGCGTGTTTGAGTCGGCACGACTCCGCTTCAAACCACGTAGCCAGCGCATCGCCCATTCCCGCGACCAGGAATCTTTCCGGAGAGTCTGCGATAATTTTCGTGTCCACCAGCACAACATCGGGGTTACGCCTAAGCATGAGCACGCGTTTGATGCGCCCCGTGTCCGGCCGGTAAATAACCGACAGGGAACTGCAGGGAGCGTCCGTCGACGCAATCGACGGTGCAATAATGACAGGAACGTTCATCTCATGCGCAACTGCTTTTGCCGTATCGAGCGTTTTTCCTCCGCCGACGCCAACAACAACATCGCAGGCTTCCAGGTCTGCCATGGTCTTCAATCGTGTAATTTCTTCATCAGAACATTCCCGTTCGAATTTTTCAACAATCACCGGGACCGTTTCTTGTATCGAAGACAGGATTCGGGGTATGACCTTATCAAACATCGATGGGCTGCCAATGATGAAGGCTTTCTTTCCGTAACGGCAAACCCATTCCTTAAGCCCGCAAATGGCGTCATAACCCTGGATGTATTTCCCGGGGAACAATGTTGCTGTGATCATTTTAGATACTTCTCCTTTTTTTCAATCTGTATAAAATTCAATCTTTCGATTCAGGCACCTTTTATTTTCAAGTCTCAGGGCATCTTCAGCCAAGCTTTCCTATTCTCGCAAGCTCATCCGCTACGTAAACCAAACCCAGATCCTCAAGAATCGCTCTCTTGGGAAAGCTGTTGAATTTGTTCCATCCATGCAGCTCGTAGTACTCATCCAGCATCTCGTTGTACTTTCCCTCATCCAGTTTCCACCCTGCAAGATTCCCGGAAGGAATGGGTTCCCGGAGATCCCTGGATGTGGGCATATCATGCCTGCGTTCAAAGTTCGTGAACCGCAGGTTAAAGGCCTTCTCTAGGTTTAACTGCTTCATGGCCATACGCTTCAGATCGGACACCTTCGTCTCCCAACCCGTAGCTGCCGAGTACAGCTCGGCCATCTGGTGCAGATCGATCTGCTCCAGGTCCCAGCACGTGGTGCTGTAGAGGCAGATGCCCAGTGAGTTGGCCATCCGGGAAAGAGCCTCCATATACATGACGATGCCGGCTTTCCCGTGGTAGTCGAGAGGCCTGTCCACATTTTCCTCTCCATAGATTCTTGCGGCCTTGTCCCGATCCAACTCTCCGACGGTTTCGATCACGATGGCCCCCGTGGTGTGACCACCACCCCGGGTAGACGTGGCAGTACCCAGAAGCCAGCCGTTGGAACCCCGGCACTGCTCATAGAGATCCTGCCCCTTGATATTCATGGCATAGTAGCCACTCTCCCGGCCAATGATATCAGCCGCCCGTGCGCAGCCTTCGGCCAGAATATTTCCGAAACCGCGGCGATAGGCTATCTTTTCGATCCAATCAAGCGTCGCTTGCGCATCCCCCCAGAGGAGTGGCTGGCCATCCGTATCCTTTTCGTTGATAATTCCTCTCTGGTAGCATTCCATGGCCCAGCCGATGGCTCCGCCTGCGGCGTCCACATCCAGGCCCAGCTGATCACACAGCGCGTTGGCCTTGAAAAGGAAAGTGGGTTCCTGAATCGCCAGCCGGGTCTGCAAAGTTCCCATGACCTCGTGCTGGCAGGACTCCGTCTTGAGGCCCGCATAAGGGCCTTCCGTGATATGGAGATGACGGCCGCAACCCAGCACACATCCCGGAAAGCTCTGGCGCGAGACCTCATACTTCTCAATGGTTTTTCTGGGATCGATTGCCTGGAGCATGTCCTCGGGAATCGCACACTCCTGGAAATTCCTGTAAGACAATCCGCAGACCTCCTGTTTTCTGGACAGGCAGGAGAGCGTACCGTACTTACGAAAATTGTCCTGGCTCTTCGTCTTCTCAAACATCCGACGTACCGAGGTCACCTTGGCCATAAATACCTCAGGCTGGGCCACCTTGATGGCGCCGGTCCCCCGCGCCACAAGGGCCTTGAGATTCTTTGAACCCATCACGGCCCCGAGTCCGCATCGCCCGAACGCCCTGCCTTTGTCCTGCATGATGCAGGCGCCGCGAACCAGGTTTTCACCGGCCGGTCCGATCGAAACAATGTGGAGATTCCTGTCGCCCAGCTCTTCCCGGATCCTGTCCAGAGTTTCCCATGTAGTCCCTCCCCAGAGCAGGGAAGCATCGCGAAGCTCCACCTTGTCGTTCTCGATCCACAGGTACACGGGCTTTGAGGCCCTGCCTTCCAAAACAACGGCGTCATAACCTGCGTACTTGAGTTGGCCACCCACATAGCTATCGCTGCATCCGCTGGCCCAGCCTCCGGTCATGGGACCAAGGCTGCTGACGTTCATCTTGCACGCCCCCGGCGCCGGTGTCCCCTGAAGGGCTCCCGCGCCAAAAATAAGCTTGTTGGCCGGATCATAGGGGGTCACCCAGGGCCGCAGTTCATCATAGAGGATCTTGATGGCAATCCCCGATGCACCGATCCATTCCCTGGCATAAGCGGCAGTTGGCTCCGTCTCCACCTCTCCGTTCGTCAGGTTTACCCGGAGGATCTTCCCACCATAGGAGTAAAGGGGGCTTTTCTTCATGGGCAAGATCCTCCGGATTTGTTTTCTTCATCGATAGGCGTCGCGGACGCGGTGAGCGTCCTCAAGATGTTCGCCAGATCGTTCTCCTCACGACAAACCTTCAGACATAAAGGTTTGTCCAATCCCTGGCATTGGTCACAGGCAAACCCTTCGGTAGATTTTTCCTCGAGCAGCAGGACAAGATATCCAGTCCCATTATCTTTTTCCCGTATTTTGATGCTGGACAGGGAGGGATTGTACTCCCCGGTGTGGTGAAAGGAACAGACCATCTCGCAGGTCCTGCAGCCACCGCAGCTTGGCATATCTTGTTTCATGGGTGATCCTCCGCCTTCGCGGAATCAGCTTCTTCCCTACAGCCTCTCGCTCAGGTAAGCGATTTTGGCTGATTCCTCGACAAGCTCAGCCATATTTTGAGCCTCGACAAGATTCGTTCCGCAAGCCAAAATGCCGTGCGAGGCCAGCAAGACGACCTTCACTGATGGATTCGAGAAAGTCTCCCCAACTAATGCGGCCAGAGCCTCGCTTCCTTCCGCGCCGGGCCCGATGACGGGAATCATGCCCAGGATCCTCTCGGCATGGACCGTCAACAGCGGGATCGGCCTTCCGCTAACCGCATAGGCAGTTGCATAGGGCGGGTGATAATGGACGACTCCGCCGATATCCGTTCGCGCACGATAGACACTCAGATGGGTCCCGATCTCCTTGGTGGGTTTGCCGTTTCCTTCAACGGTTTCTCCGAGGGCGTCTGTAATAAGGAGATTTTTTTCACTGAGATCATAGAGGGAAATACCACTCGGTTTGACCAGAAATAGATCTTTCGTGAGCCTCATGCTCAGATTGCCCCCCGTGGAGACCTGCATGCCCATTTCGACAGCCCTGCGGCACACCCGGAGGAATTCTTTTCTCTGCTGGGGCAAGGAAATCATATTGAATCCTTTATGGGTAAACATTTGTGAAAGACACGCCCATACCATGGCCGGTCAGAATGTGATCGGCACGGTCAAAGATCGTTTCCATGCTGCTGAACATCTCGAAGACGTTGACATAGCGTCCCATGGGCGTGAAGGGAAGGTTGCGATGGTGGTCGGGTTTCATGTTTTCATCGGCAAAAACGGCATCCCCCGCAATGATATAGGTTCCCTGATCGGTCTTTACCTCCACGGATTGGTGGCCGGGGCAATGGCCCGGCGTGGGAAACAGGGTAATAAAATTGTTGTACTTAAACTCCCCATCCACGATCTGGAACTCCACGCCGTCAAAAGGCGGAACCACTCCCAGTTTTTTAGATTCGTAGGATTTGTGGTACAGGAGGTGGGGATCGCGCGCAAAAGCAAGCTCCTTCTCATGCACATAAAATTGGGCATTGGAGAAAAGCTTCATGTTGGAGCAGTGATCCCAGTGCAGATGCGTGAAGAAGACTGCATCAATTTCCTCGGGCTTCACGCCCAACTTACCGAGCTGCTCATCAATCCGAAAACCTTCCGGCTGGTGTGACCCTTTATGATGCCAGTCCGCTGACTTTGTCTCACTCATACCGGTATCCACCAGGAGTTTCTCTTTCCCGTCGGTCACGAAAAACGCCCAAGTGGGAACCTCCACTTCCATGCCGTATCCATCCCCCGGCGTGATGTAGGCTCCCTTGTCCAGGCGGATGTATCCTGTATTCAAAGGATAAATAATCGTATTCATTATACTTACCTCATCTTAAACAAATTTGTTTTTTAAGCATGTCCATCATCTGGTTGACGGCCTCCTGAACGAAAGCATCGTCGTTGATGTGGGCATCCATTTCATAAATCTTGATGCCTTGCTTCAAACCCTGCTTTAAAGTGCGGATGAATTCCCGGTCGGTTTGGGGATCATAAAAGGGCTTCCCCACAGCGTTGGGTTCGGAAAATCCCCGAAGCGGGATCATGATTCGAACGGGACCGATTGCTTTATTGATCTTTCTGGCCAGGAATTTGGCTGCCCGGACCATCTCATCGGCCGTGGCGCGAACCAGCGTAATGTTCTGGTTGTGGATAATGTGTTTTCTTTTCTTCCACCGCGGCGGAAGATGCTGGTAGCCGCCTTTGCAGATGTAGTCGATGGCGCCCGGAGCCAGAATCCAGGGAATGGTCAGTTTGGACAAGCTGTCCAGACGTCCTTTGCCCGACGGAAAAACACCTCCGCCCACCTCGTCGACCACCTCATGGGTCGTCCAGTCCATCACCCCGTCAAAATACCCGGCCTCGACCATCTCCTCCATAACACGCCCGCCTGTGCCTGTCGCATGGAAGAGGATCATTTCAAACCCCTTTTTCGTGAGGAGGCGCTTCATCTTCATGAGACCCGGCGTTACCACTCCGAAGGCGGTGGCCCCGATAACTCTGCTTTCCCCTTTGACAATAGGACGGCTGGCCTTGACCATGCCGAGCAGGGCATGGACCGCGTTTTCGAGAATTCGGACAAACACATAATTGAGACCGAAGACATCGGTCACGGACGGAAAAACGGCAATATCCTTAGTGCGGAGAAAAGGTCCAAGGTCTCCCGAGGCGATTGTGCTCACCATGACTTTAGGAAACCCCAGAGGAAGGGGCTGCATGGCTGCTGTTCCTATCGCGGTGCCTTGCCCGCCACCGACAGCGATAACACCCTGGATCCTGCCTTCCTTATAAAGTTCGGAAACCCAGGCCGCCAAACCGTCTGTCATGGCCTGGATGATTCGCCCTTTATCACGAGTCGCAATGAGTTGATTCAGATCATGGCCCGCCTTGCGCGCCACCTCCTTGCGGGAGATATCCCCGCGAGTTAGCGGCCGGCCCAGGGGCCCGGGATCAATAAGGATAGTGTTGCATCCGTTGTGCTGCACCATATCCTTAATAAAGAGGCATTCTTCCCCCTTGGTGTCGAGGGTGCCGATAATCAGGATTGTTTTTAAATCTTTACTCCCAGACATCTTACAACCTCATCCATCTGGCAACTTAATTCATCCAGGCTGCCGCCCATGCGAATCCGGCCTTTTTCCATAATATAAGCTCTTTGATTGCTGCTCAGGCGCATGGCGATCTCCATATGCTGTTCCACGAGCAGGATTGTCCTGCCGTCTTTCTGGAGCTGTTTGATGATTTCCATGATCTCATGCACGATCTTGGGCGCCAGTCCTTCGCTGGGTTCGTCGATGAGCATCAGTTTCGGTCGGCCCATGAGCGCTCTCGCGATGGTCAGCATTTGCTGCTCGCCGCCGGAAAGGTTTCCCCCCAGATGCTTCACGCGTTCCTTCAGGCGGGGAAAGTAGTCAAAGGCCATTTTCAGGAGGGCATCCCGCTCATCGGCTTTGCTGTGCACCAGGGAGCCCAGTTTGAGGTTTTCCAGTACGGTCAAATTAGGAATAATCCGCCGATCTTCCGGGATCAGGGAAATGCCCTTACGAGAGATTTTGTGGGGAGGAAGGCCCGCAATGTTGTCTTCCATAAAAAATACCCGGCCGGCCTTCGGAGGCTGGAGACCCATGATTGTTTTCATTGTCGTTGTTTTCCCGACGCCGTTTCGCCCCAGGAGCACCACGATCTCGCCTTCTTTGACTTCCAGCGAAACACCCTGCAGAATATGGCTGTAACCATAATACGTATTCACGTCTTCCAATCGAAGCATACTCACACCTTTACCCGAGATAGACTCGCTGTACCTCTTCATTATCGCTGACCTCGCGGGGTGTCCCCTCCGCGAGAGTTCTTCCCTCGTTCATCACCAGGATTTCCTCGGATATGCTCATCACCACACTCATATCGTGTTCGACCAGGACAATGCTGAGTCCGAGATTCCGGTTGAGATTTTTGATCATGTCCGCACACTGGTTCGTCTCAGCGCAGCTCATGCCTGCCGTGGGCTCATCCAGAAGCAGAACCTCCGGCTGGGTGGCCAGCGCGATCCCGATTTCAAGATAGCGCCTTTCCCCATGCGAGAGGGTTGAGGCCGGCTGGTTTCTCTTTTCGGCCAGCTCCACCTGCAGCAGAATTTCCTCAGCCAGCTCATTGATCTCGCGGTAGGACGCAGCCTGCCTCCAGATGTTGAAGGACGTCTTCCTGACCTGGGCGGCAATGCGGATGTTCTCGAAGACCGTCAGGTTGGGAAATATATGATTGATCTGATAGGTCTTGACGACACCCAGGCGGGAAACCTTGTTCAGCGTAAAACGGGAAATGTCTTTGTCTTTCAGGAAAACCTTTCCTTTGGTCGGAAGGTAAGCCCCTGCAATCAAGTTGAAGAGTGTCGTTTTTCCGGCGCCGTTGGGTCCGATGATGGACTTAAGCTGCCCCTTCTTCAAAACAAAATCAACATCATCGACCGCTTTCAGCCCGCCGAAGTATTTACAAATTTTTTCTGTCCGCAACAGCATAAGACTCTCCTTTATCTATTCCCCTTGCCTTCTCATTCGGAAAGCCGCAAATTTCTCAGTCAGAGTTCCCATGATCCCACCCGGAAAAACAAGAATGATGACAACAAATATCGCTCCCACGAAGAGCTCCCACCGGGGCGTGAACAGACTGATCGTGTTCTGGAGAAAAAGGAAAACACCTACTCCCAGAAGGGGGCCGAGAAATGTGCCCTTTCCTCCCAAAATGGTCATCATGACCATGGTGCCGGACGTGAGCCAGAAAAGCGTTGAGAGCGGGACGTAGCTGAGATAGACTGTGTTCAAGGCCCCGGCAAGCCCTGCATAAAACGCCGAGATCACGAGGGAACAGTATTTGACAAGAGTCGTGTTGTATCCACAGGCCTTGGCCCGTTCTTCGTTTTCCCGGAAGGCCTGCAGAAGCTTCCCGAAGGGAGACTGCAGGATACGCCACGTCACGAAAAGCATGATGCCCGTGATGATGCAGACAAAGTAGTAGAGTGGCAACGGTTTGCCCAGAGAAAAAGACAAGAAGTCCAGGGAAGGGATGCGGGTCAGACCGTCTTCCCCTCCGGTAATTCCCTTGAGGGGTGAGAGAGCCAGAAAGTAAAGCATCTGGCCGAAGGCCAAAGAGATCATAGCGAAGTACACCCCTTTGCTCCGGATGGCCAGGGCACCGATGATACAGGCCAGCAGCATCGCTGCCAGGATACCCATAATGATGCCCACAGGAACACTGGCGTCAAGGTAACGAAAGGCCAAACCGGCTGCGTACGCCCCCAGGCCGAAGTAGGCGGCATGTCCGAAGGAGAGAACTCCCGTATACCCCAACAAAAGATTGAAGCCCAGGCCAAAAATTGTCCAAATGAGGATCTCCGTGGCCAGCGGGGTGGAGATAATAAGGGGAAGAAACAGCAGAACGATAAACGTCCCGTAAACAATCACGGGTTTGGGGGGTGAATGCAAATTCGGCAATTTTATGGTGCTTGTGCGATCGTCAACCATGTTCAATGTTTCCTCTCTCTCAATACAAATCTAACTTTGCAAAAAAACGTGATCCTAATAATAAATATCCAGTCGCGAAGTCTGTTTCAGGGAGTCGTCCCATGAATAGCGCTTCGCTTTTCCAGCGCTACGCGATTTACGCAGAATTTAAAGATCAAATATCTACTCTCGACCTTGTTCTCCAAAGAGACCCCGTGGCCTGACCAGGAGAATCACGGCCATGCAGAAATACATGGCCACCGAAGAATACGCACTGGCAACATACGAGGTAAATGCGACAACCAGTCCGATGAAAAGACCGCCGACGATCGCCCCGCCCAAGCTTCCGAGTCCGCCCACCACGGTGACCACAAAAGCCGTCATGGTCATGTCGACACCCATATCCGGGGTGGCCGACATCATGGGGGCCGCAATAGCCCCGGCCAGGGCCGCAAGACCTACGCCCATACCAAATCCGACAGTCCAGATCCTCGATACATTGATCCCCAGGGTCTGCACCATCTGGCTGTCCCGGGTGGAGGCCCGAATGATCATGCCGAGGTCACTTTTCTTGAGAAAAAGCCAGAGGGAAATCATCACAACCAGTGTAAATATGATAATGAAGAGACGATAGCCCGGAAGGGTCAGGGGGCCGAGCGTGATGGCTCCGCTCAGAGCATCGGGGAAGCTAATGGGTTTCCCGATGAGGCCAAAAACTATCTTCATGAAATCAGGGATCGCTACGGAAAGACCAAAGGTGAGAAGGAGCGGCAGCAGGGGATCTTTACCATACAAGGGCTTCAGGAGTAAAAACTCTATCACCATACCGATAATTCCCACAATCACGACGGCGCTTACGATTCCCACAAAAAAGCTGTCCGATAGTGACACAACGACGAAAACGGCGTAAGCCCCCAGCATGGCAAAGGTTCCGTGGGCGAAGTTGACCACGTCCAAAAGACCGTAGATGATCGACATCCCGCTGGACAAGAGGACGAAGATGCACCCCAAGGCGATCCCGAAAAAAAGCTGCATTGCAATAACGTTCCAAGGAATCTCTGACATAATATCTCTTTCAAACCTCTATAGATGCGGGGAAGGGATCTCCCTTCCCCGCGATATTATCCCCAAGATCACTTGGGTAGTTTTACATTGATGAAGGGAAGCTTTTTGGCATTGTCTTCGCAGGACATGATGATGGAGTCACCGGGGATCTCCGCCACGATATCAGCAATATCCCAGCCTTTTGCCTTGGCTCCCTTGCCTTTGACAAGCACGTAACTCTGGACGCGTTGACGGTCGCACGCTCGAACATATTCCGGCCCCTTAGTCAGTTCGTATTTGAGGCCCTCCAGGGCAGACATGATCTTTTTCTTGTCAGTCACCGTCCCGGCCTTTTCAATGGCCATGAACAGCAAGTTGCTAGCAACATACGCAGATTCACCGTCCTGCTCGGGGGGTGAGCCGTACTTCTTCATAAATTTATCCACGAACGTCTTGGCGCCTTTGTATTTGGAGCTCAGTTTCCAGTAGAAGGTCATCCCACCCATAACGTTTTCATTGTAAGCGGGTCCCAATTCTTTGATGGTGGACTGCGCCGTCTTGGTGCAGATGATTTTCATGTTTTTGGTAAGCCCCAGTTCAACGGCCTGCTTGATAGCTGCGGTCTGATCGGCCCCCAAATTGTTCATGACAATGAAGTCGGGCTTGGCGGCCATGATCTTGGCAAAATAGGTTGAAAAGTCCGTTGTTCCCAGGGGGACATAGACATTACCCAGAAATTGCCCTCCCATCTGCTGGCTCTGCCAAATCCATCCCTCCAAGAGGCTGTGCCCCCAGCGGTAATCGGCTGTGATGGAGTACCATTTTTTCCCCACGTTTTTGAAGGCATACTGGGAAACCGCGAGCGACGCTGAATAAGGAAGCACCATGAAGGCGGCTCCGTATTCGCACTGGTCGGCACCTAAAACCATGTCCGACATACAGTAGGCCATGTAAGGGGTCTTGGTCTTACAGGCAAACTCATTCATGGCGAGAGAAATGGATCCCGAGAGCGTTCCTCCGATGAAGTCGCACTTCTCCTCCTCCACCAGTTCCTTGACCCTGCGAATAGCTACGTTCCCCTTGAGCTCGTCATCCCGGTGAAGCCAGATAATCTTATGGCCGAGGACACCTCCCTTGGCATTCCATTCCTCCACAGCCATCTCGGTGGCTCGCTGCTGATCCAGACCCAGAACGGCATAGGCGCCCGTCAGGGGGTGCATCGTTCCATACTTAATGGTCTTCTGCTGGGCCAATGCCGAGGTCGGTAAAGCGGCCAGCAAAGCTACACTGATCAGTCCAACCAGAAGCGTTAAAAAACCGGTCTTACAAAAAAATCTTAATTGCTGCATTTAATTACCTCCTTCTTCTTTACTGCGTTGTTAGTAGTCCATTAATATTATTCATCCCATCCCATCTCACCTTATTCTACTGAATCGTCCACCCTCCATCAACCGCAAGGATATGGCCGGTAATCATATTGGAGAGGTCGGATGCAAGGAAGATAGCGGCATCCGCAATCTCCTCCGTTGTCACCATCCGACCAAGGGGAATACTCGCGAGTACATATTTTTTAAAGTCCTCATCCTGGAACATTTGCGCCGTAAAAGGCGTTTCAACAAATGTTGGTGCGATTGCGTTTACCAGGATACGGTATTTTGCCCATTCCAGCGCCAGCGTGCGCGTCATCTGGTTTACCGCCCCCTTGCTGGAGCAATAAGCGGCACGCAGGGGAAGGGCCACAGTGCCCGCTTGCGAAGAAAGGTTGATGATCTTTCCGCCACCGCCTCTGGCAATCATATGCCTGCCTGCCGCCTGAGAAACGAAGAACATGGCCCGCAGGTTGATATTCATTACGTCATCCCAGTTCTTCTCCGTGACCTCTTCAGATTTCTGAGGCCGGTTGATGCCTGCGGAATTGACCACAATATCGATTCTACCCATCTCCCGCACCACATCATCCACGAGCGTCTGAGGGGCTCCGGAGACATTGATGTCCAGCGCCTGATAACCCGCATCGATGCCCTCGGCTCTCATAGCCTGAGAGATTTCCTTAAGTTTATCCTCCAGGAGATCGATCAGAAACACCCTGGCGCCGGCAGCGCCAAATGCCCAGGCAATCGCCCCGCCTAGGCCTCCGGCTGCTCCCGTGACCAGGGCCACCTTGTCCTTTAACGAAATTTCAAAACGTTTCATTTCCCGTACTTTTCCTTTCTCCTTTTGCTCAATGCTGCGCCCCTGAATCATTCATTCGAGCAGAGTATCCTCTACTGCTCGCGGGACAAAACGCCCCCTGTACGAAAGGGGAAAACCCGGGTCATTCTTCATCCAGTATGGCCACCGCGCGCAGAGGGGAACCTGTGCCCTGCCTGATCTTCAGGGGAAGAGCGATGAAGGTGAAACGTTTGCCCACCACCTTGTCCAGATTGCAGAGATTCTCGATATGCGTAATCTCCCTTTCTGCACAAACGCTGTGACAGGGATAGGTTTTATCATACCACATATCGGGACTGGCGGAGTCCACCCCGAAATTCACGCAACCTTGATCAATGATAAACTCAGTCGCCTCCCGGTTAAGACCGGGGTAATCGGTCATATACTCCGGCTTCCCGTAGTATCGGTCATACTGGGCCGTGTAGAAGAGCACCGTATCGCCCTTGCGGATGTCCAGGTTCCATTTCTTCAGTTCATCCTCAATCTTTTGCCGCCCAAACTGGGTCTTTTGAGCGATATCGTGCACATCTAGGCAAATCGCTGATGTGATGCATTTGCCCAAAGCCAACTGATCAATGGACTCGGCCTTGGGATCTCTTGAAAGATGGCTCACAGCATCGATGTGGGTCGGACCATGATCGCAAAACATGATGCCTCTCGTCTCATAGGAAAACCCGGTTCCAAGCTGCCGTTTGCACTCCTCGTGAGACAGATGGGTCCATACCACCGTCTTCAGATGTCCCGGATAGACAGGCATCCCCTGGTAAATCTCCTGTGAAAGATCGATTATTTTACCCTTGAACATGATCACCCTCCTTTAACTTTTTATAATAAAACTTCATTGTTTCCTTGATAATCAAATCGCTATTTCAAAAGCTCTCGCGATATAATCAGCTTCATAATCTGATTAGTCCCTTCATATATCTGCGTAATCTTGGCATCCCGCATCATCCGCTCAAAGGGATACTCTCTCATATAGCCATAACCGCCGGCGATCTGGAGAGCATCTGTGGTAACTTTCATGGCCGTGTTTGAAGCAACCAATTTTGATGCGGCCGAGAGATAACTTGAATGAGGATCATTATCATCAACCAGCTGTGCCGCTTGATAGACGAGGGATCTTGCAGCATCAACCTCAGCGGACATATCCGCCAGCATCCAGCCGATTCCCTGGAAATTGCCGATCGGCTTTCCAAACTGCACTCTTTCTTTTGAGTACTTTATGGCTAATTCCAGAGCGCCGCGTGCAACGCCGCAAGCCTGAGCTCCAATAACAGGTCGTGATGTATCGAGGGTTTTCATCGCATACACAAATCCCTTACCCTCCTGACCAATGAGATTTGCAAGCGGGACTTCAACATCTTCAAAAACCAGCTGCCCCGTGGGTGATCCCTTGATCCCCATTTTCTTTTCCCATTTCGCAACGGAATACCCCGGCGAGTCGGTTGGCACGACGAATGCGCTGATTCCCTTAACGCCCTTCGAGGCGTCGGTCATGGCAAATACGGTAAGAAGATTTGCTACCGGACCGTTGGTAATAAAACATTTGGTCCCATTGATGATGTACTTGTCACCTTTTTTAACGGCTCGCGTCAGCATTGCTCCGGAATCGGAGCCGGCGCCGGGTTCCGTTAGCGCATAAGAAATAATGACCTCACCGGAAGCGATCATCGGTCCGTATTTCTTCTTCTGTTCTTCGGTGCCGCCAATCAGTATCGGTTCCCAGCCCAACGCCTGTCCCTGAACGATCAGCGATGAGCTGACGCACGCCACGGCAATCTCCTCTACTGCCAGGCAGGTATAGAGATGTCCCTGCCTGGTGCCGCCATATTTCTCGGGAACGGCAATACCCAGCAGCCCCATATTCTGGAATGTTGTTTTCAAATCCCAGGGAAATTCTTCTTTCTCATCAATCTCAGCCGCTCGCGGTCTAACCTTGCGGTCAACCATCTTCCTCATCTGATCGACAAACATTTTTACATCTTCGTTGTGCAGTAGATACATGTTCTCTTCTTTCTATATTCTAAGTGTTGATCTTTGATTCCAGCCCAATTATTTTTCGCTATCCAAGGGGATCAGTGCCTTTTAATTCCGGTTTTGGAGTTATTTCATTATATTAGACTTGCAGCCGGATCGAACGACAGCATTGCAGCCTCCGCTCATGGCCGCAAATATGACAACATCTGTTTCTGTAATGGTTATGGTGGGGGTGGAAAACTTCTCGCTCTCTGTCCAATCATCAAAATACTTGCCGCTCATCTTGCCGCACATCCTTTTTGTTTTGATGCAACGTATGGGTTAAAAGCAATATATATGCCATGCACGTCAAATCGTTAAGAGAGCCACAGCTTAAGAGTTGCAATCTTGAATTATCTCTGACTGAAAATCTGGTCCCTGCACAAGCAGAAGGAAAATCATTCTGATAAGCGCAACATGATCAAATAGATACGATTTGTCGTGAAGCGAGGGAAGCATCCAGTAAGAGAAGAAACTGGTGGATTTGTCATTGAATCTTCCTCTGGCAGAGACTCAACAACAATTTTGAAAATACGATTAAAAGACCACTTCCATTTGAAAAAGTAACACTTAAAAATCTGTTATCCACGAACCCGGTGCTTTATTGCAACAATCACCCTGTTTTGTTTTCTTTAAAATAATCATTTTATTTCAATTAATTACAGCAAACAATCCTCTAAGACTATTTTACGTTGCATTTCAGCAACACCCCTGAAAGTTTCTAATATCTTCAATTTACAACGATAAGTGCTTGAAAAGGGCCGAAGAATCTGGTGCGTAAATGCACCAAAAAGTCGATATCGTCTGTCGTCTCAGAGAGAAATTATCGCCCTTACTGCCTGACCAAACCATCTCACCAATAATATAATTCTTGAAAAAGGAAAAGATAAGCTGGAGGCTCTCGGGGTGAGGTTCTTCAGCATTGTCGAAGAACTGATGATAATCCTCTCCGGCCGTAAGTCTTTTGCCATCATTAATTGTGAGCAGGTCACGGTATCTGTTATCGGAGAACGACAGTTAAGGATAACATCTCTGGCATTAAATATGCTTTAGTCACAAAAGTGAGGGGTAACAGCATACCCTGCCATGCAGAGCAAAAACAACATTCAAAGGTGGAGGAACCGATGAAGTGGGAAAAAACCTATCAGCAAAAACTCGTCAGCGCCGAAGAGGCGGTTTCGCATATTAAATCAGGGGATCGTGTAGTTGCAGGCCACGCTGCGGGAACACCCGAGCTTTTATTAAAAACAATGGTTGATCATCGCGAGCAATATCGGAACGTCGAAATCGCGCATCAGGTCGCCATGGGTCATTCTCTTTATTGTCTACCGGAGAACCAGCCTTATTTCACGCATAACTCTCTTTTTGCCGGGGCTGGTTCCAGACAGGCAATTAATGAAGGGCGCGCCGGGTTCACCGCCGTCCACAACAGCGACCTGCCCAGATTGTTTGTGGATAAAATTTTGCCGGCTGATGTTACACTCTGCATGTTGTCTATCCCGGATCAGCAGGGGTATTGCTCATTCGGTGTTTCCGTCGATTATACGAAACCGGCTGCGGAAAGCGCCAAGCTGGTCATTGCGGAAGTCACTCCGAATATGCCGCGCACACTGGGAGATACGTTCATTCATGTTTCTGAAATTGATTACATTGTGGAATGCGATACGTCTCCTTTAATTCTCACACCGCCGACCATATCTGTGATTGACGAGGCGATTGGCGGGTATTGTGCAGAACTGATCAAGGACGGCGATTGTCTCCAACTCGGCATCGGCGCCGTTCCGGATGCCGTACTCGGTTTTCTCAGTGACAAAAGGGATCTGGGCATTCACACGGAAATGTTTTCCGATGGGGTGGTTGACCTGGTTGAAAAAGGAATCGTCAACTGCAGAAGGAAGAATTATCACCGGCGAAAAATGGTCGCCTCTTTTTTTATGGGGACCGAAAAGCTCTACAGATTCATTCACGACAACGCCTTTATCGAAGCTTACTCCTTCGACTATACGAATTCCCCGGAAGTCATCGCAAAAAATGACAATATGGTTTCCGTCAATTCTGCGCTCCAGATCGACTTTACCGGCCAGGTGGCATCGGACACCATCGGATACAAACAATACAGCGGTACCGGAGGACAAGCGGACTTCGTCCGCGGCGCAACACATTCGAAAGGCGGCCGCTCCATTCTGGCTTTCCATGCCACGGCGCAG
This sequence comes from uncultured delta proteobacterium, assembly GCA_903904655.1. Classification (GTDB taxonomy): domain Bacteria; phylum Desulfobacterota; class Syntrophia; order Syntrophales; family Smithellaceae; genus UBA8904. The sequence continues at coordinate 18,100 of CAIVDK010000319.1, forward strand.
GGAGGCAAGACATCCCGGATCGTACCGCACCTGGATGAAGGCGCCGTCGTCTGCACCACAAGAGCGGACGTCCATATCATCATCACCGAGTACGGTATTGCCAATTTACGCGGCAAGTCTTTCCCGGAAAGAGCAAAAGCACTTATTTCCATAGCGCACCCGGATTTCAGGGATGATTTATGGCGGGCTTATCACAAACATCATCGTTAGCCTTGTTTTTGTCGAGGGTATTCAAAGGGCTAAAGGCAGTCGGCTGGGTTCATGCGCAATAGTTTCAACGAAAAGCATGCGGGGGTCAAATCGCCGTCATGCCTTCGCCGGTGTTTTGTCGTATTTCTGCAGCTTGCGGGTAATAGTGGAGTGATCGATCTTCAATGCAGCCGCGGCCTTCCGGGCACTGCCGAATTTCTGAATCGCGCTTTTGATGATGGAGATTTCCTGTTCCTCCAGATATTCTTTCAGCGGCATCTCCCGGCTGATGCCCAACATCAGAGTATGACCCCTGATCTCGTGAGGAAGATCTTCCGGATCAATCTGCATCTTGTCCGTGACCACCGATAATCTTTCGATCACATTGGCCACTTCCCTGACATTTCCGGGCCAGGCGTAGGAAACCAGCAGATCCATCGTTTCATTGGTGATGTACTTCTTCTTCTTATACTTTTGATTGAAATGGTTGATGAAGTATGTCACGAGGTCAGAAATATCGTCTTTTCTCTCCCGCAAAGGAGGGACGACAATCGAAACCACATTCAGGCGATAGTACAGATCGGCGCGGAATTGATTCTTGGTCACCATCTCTTTCAAATCCATGTTTGTGGCGCAAACCACCCGCACATTAATTTTTTTAGGAGTGGTTCCCCCGACACGGACGATCTTAAAATCCTGAAGAGCCCTCAGTAATTTGGGCTGAAGCGACAGGGGCAGGCATTCCACTTCGTCCAGAAAGACGGTTCCTTCATCCGCCAGTTCAAAAAGGCCGATCTTGCCTTCCTTCTTGGCTCCCGTAAAAGCGCCCGATTCATACCCGAACAACTCGCTTTCCAAAAGGTTCTCCGGAATGGCGCCGCAATTGATTTTTACCAGAACCCCTTTGTTGTGTCTTGGCGACAACTTGTGTACTGCTTCCACCAAACGATCTTTACCAACGCCTGTCTCTCCGTAAAAAAGGACGGTGGCATCGGTCTTGCTGACCCGTTCTACCAGGTCACAGACATCATACATCGCCTTGGACACGACGATGAAATCCTGGTTAAAGGAACCGGATTCCTGCATCGTCTGAAACTTTTCTTTATAGGCCATGGCGATCTGAATCGAATGTTCCACTTGTTGATGCATTTTTATGAGTTCGGTCATGTCTCGATCGTTGGTCACAACCATAACGATGTTACCCTGATCGTCAAAAATGGGATTCCCTGTAACTAAAATCTCCTTCCCTGATCGAAGCTTCTGCCTCAGGGTGGCCCGTTTACCCGTTTCGAGAACCTTCAGGGTAACACTTTGATTCATAAAACCTTCCCGCACCAAATCACGCATATTACGTCCGATAACTTCATGTCTTTTGATACCCGTCATGATCTCATATGCCGAATTGACCATGATGGTATTGGCTTGTCCATCGGTGATGTAAATACCATCATAGGATGATTCGAGAATGGCTTCGATCTGCTTGTTCATCAAGGGTTTATTTTTCAGCATCCCATGAACGCCTCTCTGATTGACTGATTAGGTTCATCCAAAGCCTCATTTCTATAATTCTTTTTTCCCACGCTTGGCTAGGATCATTCATACTTCAAATTGCTGCATGACCACGCACCCCCTGGCATCAAATCTCAATTCCTTGCATCTCTTTTCAAGCAGGGGAAAAGTGTATCAGTAAAATGTTTATACCACCAGTATGGACACTACTCCAGAATATAATCGCTTACTATTCTATTAAAGCCGATAATGACCAATGCCACAAGGTATGGGTGTAGTAACAAATATCATTATGTGCAGCTTAGGGGGTATCCGCATCTGTAGGTAAAGATCACCCTGAAATAAATAATGTTGCTTTTCCTGCTCTTGATAAATAAAACAACATTGGCTTCATATTTTCAATAAATAAGTACCCGGCAAATTATGGAGGGGAACCATGAAAAAACTTGTTTTGATGATCGTTGCCATTTTGTTTCTTGCAGCCGCTTATTTAACGCTCTGGCCGGTGCCGATTGAACCCGTCAGTTGGAACGCACCGATGCCACCCGGCTATGGCGGCCCGCACACAGTGAACACAAAACTTGCCAATCTCAAGATGATTTCATTGGGCAAAGAAGAAAGGACCCGAGCACATTGCTATCGGCAAAGACGGTAAGCTTTACACCACGGTGGCCAGCGGCAGCATCCTGCGCATGAATCCAGACGGCAGTGCGCAGGAAGTATTTGTAAACACCGGCGGGCGAGTGCTGGGTTTTGACTTGATAAGAACTTCCTTTTTGTGGGTGAAGTATAAAAAACGCCGTCTTGTATGTCAAGAAATTTTGCCACAAGATGTGGGATGTTGCGCTGATGACCCCGATGAAGGTATCTGGCAAAATTCATACTATTGAGAAATCGCC
>CAIVDK010000320.1 GCA_903904655.1 uncultured delta proteobacterium
ATATAATATTTTTATAGGCTGCTTCCAAAAATATATCTTGACAAAAAAATAAAATTCATTCAACTTACGCCTGACAAGCGTCAGGATTATGAATAAACCTATCACCATGATTCGGACAAAAGCCTCTTCCTTTTAGGCCCCAGATAGTCCCAGGGGTCAATGAGGTAACCCGTTTGGTGATCGCGGACGAAAGCATCAACCTTGGTAGTGATTGCATCTTTAGTCTATACGAGGAGATCGAATGAGAACCTACATCATTAAACGAGTATTGGCCTTAATTCCCACACTGATTTTTGCCACCCTCATCGTTTTTTTTCTTATCCGTATGATTCCCGGTCATGTCATCGATCTCATGCTCAGCCAACAGGACATTTCCGCCGACAAAGTGACGCGCCAAAAGATCGAGCATGAATTGGGCCTCGATGCCCCGGTCCATATCCAGTATTTGCGATGGGTCAGCGGCGTGGTTTTGAGGGGGGATTTGGGCCGCTCTCTGTGGAGACAGACCGAGGTCTGGAAAGACATCAAGACAAGGATACCGGTTACCGCTGAATTGGCATTGATGTCGCTGATGATCAGCCTCTTGGTTGCCATACCCGTCGGGGTTTACGCGGCTGTCAGGCAGGATACCATGCTGGATTACATAGGGAGAACTGTTTCCATTTTAGGTATTGCCGTACCATACTTCTGGTTGGGAACCCTGGTTATGATTTACCCGGCTCTCTGGTGGGGCTGGTCTCCCTCAGTAGAGCTCATCCCGTTCCGTGAGAATCCCCTGGGAAATATAAAGATGTTCCTTGTGCCGGCGGTCATATTGGGCTTATTCATGTCGGCCGTGACCATGCGCATGACCCGGGCCATGATGCTCGAGGTGTTGCGCCACGACTACATCCGGACGGCATGGGCTAAAGGCGCGCCGGAAAAAATCGTCATTATACGACACGCCTTGAAAAATGCCCTGATTCCCGTAGTGACGCTCGTGGGCATTCAAGTGCCGACCTTGGTCGGCGGCACCATCGTCATCGAGCAGATCTTCTCCCTCCCTGGTATCGGACTGTTGATGTACGATGCCGTGTTACAGCGCGATTATTCGGTCATCAGCGGCTTGATGCTGTTTATCGGTTTGATCGTGCTCCTCATCAATTTATTGGTGGATCTGAGCTACGGATGGATTGATCCCAAAGTGCGGTACAAATAAACCATTCTTAAACGAGATGAACATGGCTAGAAATACCTTTTCTATGGATTCCCAACCTTCCCTCAATAAAAAAATGGGAGCGGTGGTTAAATTCCTTGATCGCCTCTTTCGGGAAAAACCCCTGGGCGCCGTCGGCGCCGTCATTTTTCTGATCATGCTGCTGACGGGTTTTTTTGCCAATTTTTTGGCCCCTTACGGCTACAATGAGATCAACCCGTTGGAGATGCTCAAGGCGCCTTCCGCCCAATTCTGGCTGGGGACCGACGCCCTGGGCCGGGATGTGTTGAGCCGGATTATCTATGGAGCCCGCATCTCCATGATCGTAGGCTTTTCAGCCACTACCATGTCCATTCTCATCTCGGTTCTCATCGGCATCACCACCGGATTTTTTGGAGGTAAATACGACCTGATCATGCAGCGCCTGGTGGATTCCTGGATGATCTTTCCGGGCCTGGTGGTTCTCATTGTGGCCATATCCATCACCGGACCGGGCTTATGGAATATTGTTTTCATTTTGGGACTTACCTATGGGATCGCGGGTTCCCGCATTATCCGTGGCGCCACCCTCAGCACCAAAGAGGAGATTTACGTGCACGCCTCCAATGCCATCGGGGCATCTTCGTTCCGCCAGCTATTCCGCCACATCCTGCCCAACATCATGGCCCCTGTCATTATCCTTTTTACCACGCGTCTGGCGGCCGTCATTCTGGCGGAGGCAACCATGAGTTTTCTGGGCCTTGGGGTTCCGCCTCCGACCCCCACCTGGGGAGGGATGCTCAACGAGGCCCGGGGTTACATGCTCCAGGTACCCTTGCTGTCCATCTGGCCGGGGGTTGCCCTGACTCTGGCGATCTACGGCATCAACGTTTTCGGCGATGCCCTGCGCGACTTGCTTGATCCGAGACTGCGTGGCGGTTTAAGTAGTTACTCAGACAGTATTGCTAAATCAACATAGACTAATCCAACAAAAGAAAAGGAGGCTACAAATGAAACTAAACTTTAAAGGAATTTTTCTTGGAATGTTTGCTTTAGTCCTCGTTTTGGGCATCATGCCAAATAATGCGACCGCTGAAGAACCTCAGTATGGTGGAACGCTTCGGATGATTACCCTGAATCCTACGATCCCTCCCATGTCGTGGGACAATAAAGACTGGAACTGGAAACACGCGCACGACACGGGACTTTACCTGGAACATCTCATGGTGGGGAACCTGCAGAAAGGCCCTCGCGGAACCAACGAATACAGCTTCCAGGCCGATGCCTGGTGGCCGGCCGAATTCCGCACCGGGGAACTGGCGGAGAGCTGGAAGATCGAAAAGAAGCGTCTCCGGGTCGTTTTCAAGTTGCGAAAGGGTGTTTATTGGCAGGAAAAGCCAGGCGTCATGAAAGCCCGCGAATTTGTGGCCGATGACGTGGTTTACAGCATGCAGCGCATTGTCACCAGCCCCAAGGCTATCAAAGGGTATATAGATTCTGTGGATCGCTGGGAAGCAATAGACAAACACACCGTTGCGCTCTATTTGAAAGAATGGGACGAGAACTGGTGGTACCATTTCGGCATGAGTTATTACGCAGCGATCCTGCCGAAAGAAATGGCGGAAGTTGGAGCCACAAAATGGCAGAACATGGGCGGAACCGGCCCTTACATGTTGGCAAACTATGAGACAGGAAGCGCCATTACGTCCAGCAAGAACCCCAATTATTGGGGCAGGGAAACGATCGACGGAAAATCATACAAGCTTCCCTTCACGGACACGATCAAGGAGCTTCTCATCAGGGACGAGGCATCCCGTATCTCCGCCCTCCGGACTGGCCAGGTCGATATGATGCTTGGAATCCATCATCGATTCAAGAAAAGTCTTGAGCAGACATGCCCTCAACTCCAATGGAAAAAAATGTTGGTCACCAGTCCGGCAACCTTGGCGTTGCGCATGGACACCAAGCCCTTTGACGACATACGTGTTCGGCGCGCCTTAAACCTTGCGGTCAATAAACAGGAGATCGTGGACAAATACTGGGAGGGCAATGCTGAGCTGATCGGTTATCCCTATCCGGAGATTTGGAAGGGCTACTACACCCCGTTGAAGGATATGCCGCCTGAGGTGAAGGAACTCTTCAGCTATGCTCCCGAGAAGGCAAAGAAACTGCTCGCCGAAGCCGGTTATCCCAATGGTTTCACCTTCACTACCATGGTTGTTTCATCATCTCCAGTGCAAATGGAGCTGACCCAGTTGGTGAAGGCTTATCTGGCCAAAGTGGGAGTGACGATGGAAATCTCGCCGTTGGAATACCCCCAATGGCTGAGCGCCATGACCAGCAAGACCCATACCCCGGGACTCATGTTGGCAAGCGGTTGGACCAACCCTCAGGCAGGTATCCGGAAGAACTTCAAGACTAAGGAAACATGGAACCCCTACATGTTTTCCGACGCGTATTTGGACAAAGAACACGACCGGCTGAAAAGCGATGTGAACATGAGTGATGACGAGAGGCGCGAAGGCTGGAAAAAGCTGAACGTGTACGTCATGGCCAAGGCTCCGGCGATTTGGTTACCCGGCCAACATACCTACATCGCCTGGTGGCCTTGGGTGAAAAACTACTACGGTGAAATCGCTGTGGGGTGCATGCGACCCGGGCCCATCTTGTCGCGTATCTGGATCGATCAGGCGCAGAAGAAAAAGATGGGCTTCTAACAGATTGAAAGAATTGTATCATGTCTGAAAAATTGCTGGAAATCAGGGATCTTCATACCTATTTTTGGACGGAAAACGGATGGGTCAAAGCGGTCAACGGGGTCTCCTTCGATCTGTGGAAGGGGGAGACCCTGGGGATCGTGGGTGAAAGCGGATGCGGTAAAAGCGTTACCGCCCTTTCTATTCTGCGCCTGATTCCCAACCCGCCGGGACGGATTCTCAAAGGGGAAATCATCTTTGAAGGGCGGGATCTGTTGCAGCTCTCCGACGAGGAGATGCTTCGTGTCCGCGGCAACCGCATCTCCATGGTTTTTCAGGAACCCATGACCTCTTTGAACCCCGTCCTGACTGTCGGCCGGCAGGTGGGGGAGCCTCTCGAACTCCACCGGGGCGCGAGTATCAAAGGAGCCCTGCGAGTGGCCATCGAGCTTCTCAAAAAAACACGAATCCCTGCCGCGGAAAACCGGGCAACCGATTACCCGCACCAGTTCAGCGGCGGCATGCGCCAGCGGGCTATGATCGCCATGGGTTTGGGCTGTGAGCCAGGTCTGATCATTGCTGACGAGCCGACCACAGCCTTGGATGTCACGGTGCAGGCCCAGCTTCTGGACTTGATGAAAAGCCTGACACGAGACTTGTCCGCGTCCCTGATGATCATTACCCACAATCTGGGCGTGGTGGCCCGTTACGCCGACCGCGTCAATGTCATGTATGCCGGGAAAATCGTGGAAACCGGGACCGCGCACGATATTTACGAAGATACCAGGCACCCCTATACTTTGGGATTGATGGCCTCCGTACCCAAGATAGACCAGGATGTCAAAGCCAAGCTGGTGCCTATCGAGGGGCAGCCGCCGGACCTTGCCCATCTGCCGGAGGGCTGCTCGTTTTATCCTCGTTGCACGTTTGCCGTTGAAAAATGCAGCAAAGAGGTACCGCCCCTGGAAACGGTCGGCGGAATACATCAAAAGGCGTGTTGGATCGATGTCAGAAAATAACGGAAAGCATTTGATTGATGTGAAGGATCTGAGCGTTCATTTCCCGATATACACGGGGGCGATCTTCAAACGCAAAGTGGGGGATGTCAAGGCCGTGGACGGCGTTTCCTTTCATATCCTCTCAGGAGAGACCCTGGGACTGGTGGGCGAATCGGGCTGCGGCAAAACCACCACGGGACACGCCATTTTACGTCTCCACGAGCTGACCGGCGGACAGATCCTCTTCAATGGCGAGGACATCAGCGCTTACGGCGGATCGCAAATGCGCGTGTTGCGGCGCGGGATGCAGATAATCTATCAAGACCCTTTCAGTTCCCTTAATCCTCGCATGACCGTGCTAGATATTGTGGGCGAACCCATCGCTGTGCACAAAATGAGTCGCAACCCCAAAGACTATCAAGACCAGGTGGCCGAACTGCTCCAGGTTGTGGGACTCAATCCCTCCATGAGCAGCCGTTATCCCCACGAGTTTTCAGGGGGTCAACGCCAGCGTATCGGCATTGCCCGTGCCTTGGCCGTCAAACCGAGCCTGATCGTGTGCGATGAACCCGTATCCGCCCTGGACGTGTCCATTCAAGCTCAAATCATCAATCTTTTAGAAGACTTGCAAGAAAAGTTCGGCCTGACCTATCTGTTTATCGCCCATGACCTGGCGGTCGTCCGCCACATCAGCAATCGCATTGCCGTGATGTACCTGGGCAGCATCGTGGAAATCGCCGATCGACTGGATCTGTATCACAATCCCCAGCATCCCTATACCAGGGCGCTGCTATCGGCCGTTCCCATCCCCAATCCCACCCTGGACGCCCAAAGAAAGCAACTGATGCTGGAAGGCGAGGTTCCAAGCCCGGTCAACCCACCACCGGGATGCAAGTTCCATCCCAGATGCCCGGAAGCGAAACCCTTTTGCGCGGAACAAATCCCCGTCTTAAAAGACACCGGTCACCGAAACCACTGGACAGCCTGCCACAGAAGCGGAGAATAGATTTCAAATCTCTTCCCATCATCAAAACAAGGAGAACATCAATATGTACAAATCACTCGCCTCTTCCGGAATTGCCATTATGCCCACCCACCGCGAATGAATAAAAATGCCCGTCAGGCCCTCATCGATCAGGCGGGTGGTGTGGCCAATCTCCCGGCTGTCGCGGACCACACCGTGGCCGGCGATGTCTGGTCCGTCGCGGTGAGCTTTCTCACCAACGAACAGCAGATCGCGGCCATGCTTCCCCCCGGCAAGCACCTGTCCATCTACGGGCCTCCCGTCGTCACCATCGCGCCGGTTTACAAGGAGGTCCTGACCGGCAAGGCTGACATCCGGTTTATGAAAGCCACGTGGGAGGAGCTCCCGACCATGGTGCACATTGTGGAGAAACTGGCCGCTCTGGAAATCAGGGAAGTTTATGACGCCACCCTGGCCGCGTACACCGGCGGCAGCATGGGGATCACAAAAATCCTCGAATAGAAAGCGGAAATTGACCCATCGGACAGCCGGGGTCAGCTTTCAGATCCGTTCCCGGCTGCCATCAAACGTTCAGGAGGAATGCCATGTCAAAAGACAAGCTTAAGGAGTCAACCACAATGATCGCTTCAAAGGATGCTACCGAGCGGACAAAGAGAACCAATGCCGCCATGCGGAGTCAACTCCCGTTTGAAGACCAGCAAAGTTTCCGGAATGCCGCAAGGGGATTCATCGCTACCCTTGACGACGTGATCATCACCCGGCCCAAGGACGGGAAGATCACCTACGACCTGACCGATATGAAGTTCCTTTCCGAAGATGCGCCGGACACCGCAAATCCCAGCCTTTGGCGGCAGGCCCAGCTCAACGCGTTTCATCACGGCCTGTTTGAGGTCGTTGATGGAATCTACCAGGTCCGCTCATTCGACATTTCCAACATGACCCTGGTCCGTGGGGATACCGGCTGGCTGATCATCGACCCCCTGACCTCGGCTGAATCCTCAAAAGCCGCCCTAGACCTAGCCAACAGACACCTGGGGAGCCGGCCGGTTGTCGGAGTCATTTACACCCACAGCCACGCTGACCACTTCGCAGGTGTTTTGGGCGTGATTGATTCCAATGATGCCATGAGCGGGAAGGTACCGATTATTGCCCCGGAACATTTTGTAAAAGAGTCTCTCAGCGAGACGGTGATGGCCGGAAACGTCATGCATCGGCGGGCAACTTACATGTACGGTATTCTGTTGCCCCATTCCCCGCGAGGCTTTATCACCGCCAGCCTGGGCGCCAACGTGTCCATAGGCACCACCGGATTTATTCCGCCGAATGACACTGTCATCGAAACGGGGGAAACCCGGACCATCGACGGCATAGAAATCGTATTTCAAATGACGCCCGACACAGAAGCCGTGTCCGAATTCGTCTTCTACCTTCCTCAATTCAAGGCCCTGTGCATGTCGGAAATCACATCTCACCACCTGCATAACGTGTACACCCCGCGTGGCGCACAAATTCGTGACGCATTGGCCTGGGCCGACCAGATCAATACATCGATTGAGCTTTTCGGTGATAAACTGGAGGTGCAGTTTGCGACGCACCACTGGCCCACCTGGGGGCGAGAAGCGGTGACCGATTACCTGGAGAAACAGCGGGACCTCTACAAGTACATCCACAACGAGACCCTGCGCCTAGCGAACCATGGCTATACGAAGGAGGAGATCGCTGAAGAGATTACGTTGCCGGAAAGCCTGGCCTGCGATTTCTCCTGCCGGGGGTATTACGGCACCGTGAGCCATAACTCCAAGGCGGTATATGTCAAGTATCTCGGATATTTTGACGGGAATCCGGCCCACCTGAATCCTCTGCCACCGGTGGAGTCGGCTAGGCGTTACATGGAATATATGGGCGGCGCAGAAGCGGTGATCCATAAAGCACGCTGCTCCTTTGACGAAGGGGATTACCGCTGGGTGGCCGAGGTCTTGAATCACGTGGTCTTTGCAGAACCGGATCATATGCAGGCCCGGGCCTTGCTGGCGGATACTTACGAACAACTCGGGTACCAGGCCGAATCGGGGCCGTGGCGCAACTTTTATCTGAGCGGAGCCCTTGAGCTTCGTCACGATGTCCCCATCGGATCAACGGTCCTGGTATCCAAAGGCACGGCCCGAGGGATCCCTATGGAAAACTTCTTTCAAATCATGGGCGTATGTTTGAATGGGCCAAAGGCGGCGGGGAAGGCTCTGTCTTTTAATATTACTTTTATCGATATTAAAGAGACCTATCTGATGACCGTAAAGAATGCCGTTTTAAACGTCTTTTCAGGCAGGCAGGACCCAAAAGCGAACGCGAAAGTGAACCTGACCAGTCAGGACTTCAAGTTCGTGATGCTTGGAATCACCAAGGCTGTGGATCTGATTGCGGCCGGAAATCTGACCTTGGAAGGGGACGCCGCGGCCCTAATCGATTTTGTGGGACTCTTCGATCAGTTCAAACGGCGATTTCCCATCGTCACTCCTCGACCCAGGCTGTAATAAAGAAGGCAATTCAATCAATGATGGTCTTATATCACGACGGGCATTACGATGCCGGGCAGCGCAATCTCCCTCTGAGCGGTAGCAACATATGGTAGATGCAGGTCTGATCTTGATGGTTCGGGACATCCTGGTGGGAGGGGTGATCGGTGTGGCCATCGGCGTTACCGGAATCGGCGGCGGCGCCCTTATCCAACCGGCACTCGTTTATATCCTGGGATTGACGCCCGTGGAGGCGGTAGGCACCGGTCTTCTCTACGCCACAATCACCAAGATCGGCGGGGTGTTCGGCCACGTTAAACAGAATACCATCCGTGTGCGTCGGACCCTGCTCTTTTTGACCGGAAGCGTACCCGGGGTACTGGCTGCGGCCGAACTGATCAACTACCTGAATGTGCGGTACGATCCCACGGTCATCAACTGGCGTTTGCAGGCCGCAATAGGCGCGGTCCTCATGGGGACCGCATTGCTGATTATCGCGCAATCGTTCCTCATCCGCGACGCGGTGGCGCGGCAGGAACAGATCGCGGCCAGTCGCACGGCGCCGGTGGGTTTGCGAACTGCGATCACGGCTGTGGGTATGGGGTTACTGGTGGGGCTTCTGGTAGGCGCCACTTCGGTCGGTGGGGGGGTGCTCATCATCCCAGCGTTTCTGTTATTCCTCGATGCCGACACACGGCAGGCGGTGGGCAGCAGCATTGCCATTTCGCTTGTGTTGTCCGGTCTGGGGGCGATGGTTTATTTCATGAATGGAAATGTTACGTTGAGGACTGTCATGTTATTGTGCGTGGGTTCGCTGCCCGGTGTGTACATGGGAGCTTGCTGGGCGTGCCGCATTCCTGAACGGGTGCTGCGGGTTCTTGTTGTGACGATTGTGCTGGGCAGCGGGATCAGTCTGTTGGCGGGGCTGCGTAAATGAAACCGCGTTTGGGCTTTGTTGCACGATCACATGGGTGCAATTTTTTTTGATATTTTTTTGATAAGAACTTCCTTTTTGTGGGTGAAGTATAAAAAACGCCGTCTTGTATGTCAAGAAATTTTGCCACAAGATGTGGGATGTTGCGCTGATGACCCCGATGAAGGTATCTGGCAAAATTCATACTATTGAGAAATCGCC
>CAIVDK010000321.1 GCA_903904655.1 uncultured delta proteobacterium
ACGCTCTAAAGCGGAATTCAGAATATCGGTAATCAGCCGATGGTAGGATATGCCCATAAGCTGGCAAAGAATGGGCAGGTCCGAACGGACCGGATTTAAACCGGCCAGAGAATTTACTTCGATAAAATGCGGGATGCCGCGAGCATCCGATCGCAGGTCAATGCGTCCCCCATCTTTCAATCCGAGACCGCGCCAGGCGGCCAGAGATATCTTCATGGCATGCCTGGCTTCCGCGTCATCGACTGCGGCGTATCGCACGAGGTTTTCATAATGTTCCTTATTCTCGTAGGAGTAGGCATGCTGTTCAGCGGCCGGATTCAAAATGACCTCCATGGCGCCGAGGGCGCGGGCGTCCTTGCCTGTGCCTATGATCCCAACGGTAAATTCGCGTCCGGGCAGATACGTTTCCACCAGCACCGGCTGAAAAAAAGTCTTGAGAAGGTTTATGCAGATATTGCGCAGATCTTCGGCGTTATCAATTTTGGACAGAGCGGTGATGCCTTTGCCCGTACCTTCTGCGACGGGTTTGGCAAAAAGGGGATAGGGAAGGGAAATGTGGTCAATATCATCCAGATCGGAAACAACAGCAAAATCCGGTGTGGGAATGCCCAGATCGCGCACGACATGTTTGGTCATCCCCTTGTGAAGGGTGAGGGCCTGTCCGAGTGGATCAGAGAAGGTATAGGGAATTTTGTAGGCATCCAACAATGCGGGAATCTGCGCTTCCCGGCCAAAGCCATGCAGGCCTTCGGCAATATTAAAAACAAGATCCCAACGGTCGCCTGCGGCCAGGCGGCGGGTCAGCGCCTGAATGTGACCGATGCGGTCGGTCTGGTGGCCGTTTGCTAAAATGACGTTTTCAATCGCTTCAATGGTGTCGGGTTTGTCGAATTCGGCGGTTTCTTCAAGGCTGTAACCTTCACGCAGGTAATCGTCGCGCAAGTCGTAGGTCAGGCCGACGGTTATTTTTCGCGAGGCGCTGGTTGGTGGGCAGTCTGGGTTACCGGACATAATTTATTTTCACGATCCTAATGGATATCCTTCGACTCTGCGTGATTGTCCGGGTAGCGGAAGATATTGCCTTCGTAATTGCGCATCAGCAAATCGCCTTTATCCCAGCCGGTCGTGTATTCGGGGAGTAGCGGAATTTTTCCGCCGCCACCTGGAGCGTCAACGACATAGGTCGGGACGGCGTAACCGGTTGTATGGCCGCGCAAGCCCTGGATGATCTCCAGTCCCTTGCTGATCGGCGTGCGGAAATGGGATGAGCCGGGAATCGGATCGCATTGATACAGGTAGTAGGGGCGGACGCGAATCTGCAAAAGGCCATGCACCAGTCTGGACATCGTGGAGACCGAGTCATTAATTCCGGATAACAAAACGGTCTGGCTGCCCAGCGGAATGCCGGCATCGGCCAGACGGATGCAGGCGGCGCTCATTTCGGGGGTCAGTTCGTCGGGATGCGTGATGTGGATGCTCATCCAAAGGGGATGGTATTTTTTCAGCATGGAAACCAGAGCCGGCGTAATCCGCTGCGGCAGGACAACAGGCGCTTTGGTTCCGATGCGGATCAGTTCAACGTGCGGAATATCTTTGAGTCGCGAAAGGAGCCACTCGAGCTTTTCGTCGGACAGGGTCAGAGGATCACCGCCGGAGAGGAGAACGTCGCGGATGTTCTGATTAGATTCGATGTAGGCCAGCGCCTTTTCCCATTTGGCGGTGTCAATAAAACATTGATGCTGCCGTCCGAAGATGCGGGAACGGGTGCAGTAGCGGCAATAGGTCGCGCAGATGTCGGTAACCAGAAACAAGACGCGGTCAGGATAGCGATGCACGATGCCGGGGACCGGGGAATCGGCGTCTTCGCAAAGCGGGTCTTCTTCTTCGCCCTTTGTATGCAGACATTCATCGACCACCGGAACGACTGAGCGGCGCAGCGGAGACGACGGGTCCTGCGTAGAAATCAGACTGGCGTAGTAAGGGGTAATGGCGACCGGTAAGTCTCCCGACGGGTGCATCATAGCCTGACGTTCGTTGTCGGAAAGATGAATGATGGTATCGAGTACCTGGACATCGCGGATGGCGTTTTGAAATTGCCAGCGCCAGTCAAACCATTCGATGCGGCTGATGTCGGGATAATGTTTTTTACGGAAGGCTCGGGAGCGGGGTGAATCTTTAAAAGGAAAATAAAGTCGCTCTGGTTTTGATTTTGCCAGGGAAGGTTGTGAATTGTTAGTGGGCGCCGAAAAGAAATCCGTCACTTCATTTTGTGCCACTACAAGACCGGTCATCGTACCCGGAGGCTCTGTATCCTCACTAAACAGCGTCTCGTTTTCCATTTATTCTCCTTCCGGAAGCATCCTTCCTCATAAAAAAAGCAGCCGTCAAAAAACAACTTTATTATTTTTTGAATTTACGCAAGCAGAAAAATTTGTCAACAATTATTTTGCATTTTAGCTTCAAAAATGAAAATAATTTAAAAAAAAGTTGTGACAAAATTTTCAAAATATTTTTGCGTGCGTGGCGATGTTCAACACGTTCGGCAGATCAAGCCCGTCATGGCGACTACGAGCTATACGACAAGAGTATTTTCGCAGCAATCGGCTCATCATGAAATATCCGAAAAAAACAGGAGTGGTGTTACGATTTGGATTGTCGAAGCAATCGGGATAAGGTAGAAAGAAGCCGTAGGCCTTGGTATCCTTCAGAAGGAAATGTCGATGAAATAAGGATTTCAAGCCGCAAGGTCGAGCATCGCGTGATAAGAAGAGAAGGGGTGCAACGAACGTGAGGATGATACAATATGCCCGAGCTTCCGGAAGTTGAGACGCTATGCCGTCAACTGCATGCCAGGATAGCGGAGAAAAAAATA
>CAIVDK010000322.1 GCA_903904655.1 uncultured delta proteobacterium
TCACCCAATCACCCAATCACCCAATCACCCAATCACCCAATCACCCAATCACCCAATCACCCAATCACCCAATCACCCAATCACCCAATCACCCAATCACCCAATCACCCAATCACCCCGTCTGCTCGGGCTTATGATAGTAACCGTCGTAATAGTAGCCGGAGAGTTTCTCTGCGCTGGTCTCAACATTGTTGATGACAACACCGACAATGATACCCTGAACATTTTTGATTTGCTCGACAGCCATTTTCAACTGACTTATTTTAGTATTGAACACCCTTGTCACCAGGACGACCGGTATATAGGAACCGGCAAGCATAATACTGTCGGAAACATGCAGCAGTGGCGGCGTATCAAGGATAACAATGTCATACCTGCTTTTCACCTTAGCTATCAGATCTTTGAAGTTTTGCGAGTCCAGCAATTCGGAAGGATTGGGGGGGATATGCCCGCAAAAGGCTATGTCCAATCCCTGTACGCCGTCAATGGTATTGACAATATCTTCCATATCCGTTGTGCCAACCAGTACGCTGGACAGGCCGGGCCCATTTTTTACCGGCAGATATTCACCGAGGAGTTGGGTGAGCCTCGGCTTGCGCATATCGCATTCCATCAGCAATACCTTTTTACCCACCCTGGAAAATGACAGGGCCATGTTGAATGCGAGAAGGGTTTTGCCTTCCTCCTGGACGGCGCTGGTGACCATAAAGCATTGTGTCTGACGTCCAAGTATTGACAGACCGAGGCTGGTCCTGATGCTGTTGACGGCTTCGGCAAATGCGCCCAGCGGTTTTCTGATCGCATCTGTCTCATTACAACATTTTGGCTGACGGCCAATCTTAGGCAACCCCAAACTGAGTCTGATGCTGTTGACGGTTTCTGTAAATATATCCATAGGTCTTATGCGTACCGGCGTCTTATTGTCATCATTTTCCAATTTAGGCAGGAAACCCAAAACGGGAGAGTGTACAATTTCCTCGGCCTGTTCCTTGAATTTTACTGTCCTGTCCAAATAATCCAAGCCGAAACAGACGCCACCTGCCAGCATCAACCCCATGATGAATGCCATGGCCAAAATCTTCACTTTTTTCGGTGAGTATACTGCTTTCGGGACCTGTGCCATGGAAATTATCTGGATATTCCCCGCCGCATCCACCTTTCCGCTGGCCTGGGTGATGGTGATTTCATTTATTCTCTTGAGCACAAGCTTATATGATTCAGCTCTGGCGTCATAGTTATCCTTGAGCACCTTATATTCCGCAGCCTGATCATCCAGCAGGAAAGACTCTTCCTGCAAATTATCCATGTCCTCGGCCAACAGGGATTTCAACAGCTTCGCCCTTTCATACTCGCCCACAACTTCATCTTTAATAACTGCGCCGATATACTGGATTATTTTCTGCTGATTGATGACTTTTTTATGGTTTTCATTATATTCACTTAACAAGTTGAGTTCCTCGATCATCATCCTCAATCTTTCCAGTTTGAATGATGTGACAGTTTGGTTGGTGGAAATATCCGGATATTTTTTTGCGTTCTCCTCAACAGAAGACGAGGATGATATTGACTTGAAGGCTGCGCTGGCGCTGGTTTCAGCGACTTTGGCTTCAATCAACGCTTCATTCACCTTCACCATCCTGGCGGCAAGCAGTTGCTTGGCGTCTTCCAGGTCAAACATCTTGTTTTTCTTCTTATAGGCCAGCAGCGCCTCCACGGCTTCCTTCCTCTCCTGCTTGAAGCTGTTTAATTGATTTTGCAGGTTTACCAGTCCCTGATCTGAAAAACCGAAAGAACGCTGTTCAAAATCTTCAGCATATATTTTCGCCAGCGATCTGGACGCATCTGCCGCAAGTACGGGATTTTTCCACATACAGGCGACATTAAGTATGTAGGTGCCTTTCAGCCGGGAGATTTTAAACAGGTTTTTAAATCCGGGAAATGGATTTTTATTGCGCATGTAGTCTTCGGTATTGGCGAATTTCAAATCATTAAATACCTTGCCCATAATAGTTTCAGAAGTCATAAGCTCGATTTGAGTGGCGAAAAACTCCTCCCGGCTCCGCATGTCCGAGGATGGATCGTAAACGCCTTTTATATCCGTCACCTTTAATGACGCCGGCTCAATAAGGATCTTCGACTCAGCCAGGTACATCGGCGTTTTTATGAATGCATAAGTCATAGCCAGGCATAAGACCGCCACGACAATTATTATGAAAAGAGGCAGTCTCTGCCGGATGACATTCAGATAATCAAGAAGGTGCGTATCCTTATTTCCTTCTGTGCTGCTATTTTGGAAATCCTTCATTGCTACCACCTTGTTTTCGGTACAAAAATAGTATCGCCCGGGAGTATTAAAGGATCTTCCGATTCGCTGGTCAATATCTTATCCACGTCAATCCTCTTAGTTGAGTTATCCCTTTTCAGGTAGATATTGGTGTTGGCAAATCTATCGAATCCGCCTGCCATGGTGATTGCTGATGTCAGAGTGGAGGGCACATCGCCACGCATATAAAAAGCACCGGGCTGCCTGACTTCGCCGAGTACGGACACTGGGCGTATCGCCTTTACCAGGACAGTGTCCCCGTCCTGAAGGAAAAACGCCTCCTCATTGAGCTGGCTTATATCCGCCTTTGCATTATAATGAATTATCTTTTCCCCTTTTTCCGTGTGCCTGACAATAAAAATATTCTGGATGTCCGCCTTCTCCGTAAATCCCTTTGTCGCACTTACCGCCTGTATCACTGTGATAGGCCTGCCCCAGTTGAAGGGTACAGGCATGGGACTGTTAACTTCTCCGAAAACATGGATGTTTCGCCAGGCGTCTTTGACAAAAGCTGAGACTTCTGCACGCTTTATGTCATATTTCGCCAGCTTCTCTGATATTTCCTTTTCGATTGAAATTACAGATTTGTTTTTGACCTCAATCGAACCGCAATATGGAAATTCGAAAGTGCCTTCCGGACTGATTCTCGAATCAATGGACAGCTCCGGATGGTTTACCACGGTGATGCTAAGAACATCATTAGGCAATAGAGATTCCATATTCGGCTTCATAGCTGCAGCCCCTTTCTCTTCTTCGGCGAAAACAGCCGTTACAGCCATGACGAGCATTAAAATAATTATCCTGCGCATTTTTCTCTCCTGCCTATATTATCTTGTTAATCTATTCTATACAAATTTCAAATGGATGCAACTCGGCATCAGAACGAAAACACGATACCGCTTGTAATCATACTGTCAGTATAGCCTGAACTCTGACTTTGGACTCTGAAAATATATGATATCCCGACAGACACATACTCATTGATGCTATACACGGCGCTGACGGATGCCCGGCCGAGGTTGTAATTGGGATCTCCGTTCTCAATACGCGCGGCGGATATTTTCGCCTCTAGCTTGAGCGGCACTATGGGAGTATATCTTACACCGAGGCCTACTTGATTTGCCACGTTATAATTCGTGGTCAACCTCTGGGTGTTGTTGGAAACCCCCATATCAGATTCGGTTTGAGAATTAAACACTACGTTGTTTGATATATCGAAGGCGGAATACGCCGAAGAATCATACGGCGTACGGGCGCCGGTCAGATTGATTTTCACTTTTCCCGTCGGTTTGTATTCAAGCCCCAACGCTCCGACAACACTGTTGAAATTATCCCCGGAATCATATCTGCGGCTTTGATACCCGATAGCGACATTACCCGAAATTCTTTCCGTAAGCTGTTTCTTTGCCATAACCATGACTTCATTCCAATTTACGTTCCCCCTTGCGCTGTCCTGAAAGGCTTTATAGCCTTGGGTATATTTAAGCCCCAATTGTCCGCCCTCCTCATAATTCCAATAAGGCATCCCAGAAAAAGATACGGCTTTAAAAGAATTATTGTAGCCCGCTGGTTCATTTGTCAAATCATAAAGGCTTGTATCAAGTCTCACCCCTACCCGCTCTGTCGGCTTTATGTCAATATAAGGAGTAATGTACCTGCTGATGTTTTCCGCATTGTATGCATTGGTATCCCCCCTTAATGGCTTGGAATAATTGTAACCCATCCCTACGCCCGTGCTAATGATATCATTTATTTTGAGGTTGGCCATTGCATCTATGTTAGCACAAAAATTCTTCATTTGATCGTTGCCTATCGGGATATAGATGAATTGCGGAGTCAAACTTATATCGAGGAATTCAGGCATGACAAACTGAAAACTGCCCCCCCCAACATTCGCCCACGCACTCCCATATTCTTTATTGTTTTTAGTCAGATTTACATTGTCGTCACCGACGTAGAACTCGCCGCTATACAGTTTAACTTTGAAGCGGTCATCTCCAATTAATTCACTCAACTTGTTGTTTTTGAGCAGAGGAATTTCAATCTCGTTAAACGATGGAGACCCTTCATCAATTACATCGTATCTGTATCCCTCAACATCAATATCGTATCTGTAATCATCGGCAAACAATTCCGTTACAGTAAGACAAAATATCAATATTAATATGACCCGAAGCTTATTAAAGTACATTTAAATTTCCCAATAGGTCGGACATTCTTGCCTGACCCTCTTCTTACCCTTAAATACGCGCAGACAGGAATATCCACGTTACATTTCTTTCGAGACAAGCGTTGACCTCCAGTGGCCAGTAATCAGTAATCAGTAATCAGTAATCAGTAATCAGTAACCAGTAACCAGTAACCAGTAACCAGTAACCAGTAACCAGTAACCAGTAACCAGTAACCAGTAACCAGTAACCAGTAACCAGTAACCAGTAACCA
>CAIVDK010000323.1 GCA_903904655.1 uncultured delta proteobacterium
ATGTGATATGCTTCTTCATGACCTGCCTCCTTGGTTGTGGCTCTGAGCCGTAGTTTTTTCTTCTCTACAGCATAACCCACGTTTGCAAGGTTGGCAGGTCTTTTTATCAACCCTTCGTCAGTTGACAACCATTATGTCTAACCACCCAATACCCTGAAGGGCACACGAGGTGGCGCGAGGTTACGCGTGCGGTCTATAATTGATTATTCATTTTTCTCTATCTTCCGCTCCGTCGTCGCAATGGCGTAAATCTTGCCGGTCTCGTTCAGCAATGCCGTGGCGGTGAGCCACACCTCCACGATCCGGCCGTCTTTGGCCAGCCGCTGGGCGCGGTAGGGTTCGAGAACATCGGCCCGGGCCAGTTGCTGCACGTGGGTGAACGCTTCTTCGCGCTGCTTCCCCGGGATCCGGTCGCGGATGTTCATCGTTAGCGCCTCAGTCTCGCTCCAGCCGTATATCCGCTCCGCCGCCGGATTCCAGGCCAGGGTGAGGCCATCCAGATCCTGCACCGTGATGGCATCATGGGAATCGAACACCACCACAGCGAGCCGGCGCTGGGTCTTCGATTCACGCAGCGCCGCCTGCGCCTGCGCGTGAGCCTGAGCCTGAGCCTGCGCCTGAGCCTGCCTCAGCTCGGTGATCTCGGTGAAGGTCAGCACCGCCCCCTCGATGACGTTTTCGAGGGTGCGATAGGGCCGGATGCGCAGTAGATACCAGTCGCCCTTTTTGGTGCGTACTTCCAATTCTTTGGGAATCAGGGTGTTCAATACCTCCTGAGTGTCCTTAAGCAGGCTCTCATAGCCCACGAGGTTGGAGACGATGTGTCCCACCTGCCGCCCCACGTCCGTCTGGATAAAGTTGATCAGTTGGGTGGCGGTGGGGGTGAAGCGCCGAATATTCAGGCGATGGTCTAAAAAGACGGTCGCCACGCCCGTGCCGGACAGCAGGTTGTTCATGTCGTTGTTGGCCCGGGAGAGTTCGTAGACCTTCTGCTCCAACTCGGAGTTGACCGTCCCCAGCTCCTCGTTGACCGATTGCAGTTCTTCCCTGGAGGTTTCGAGCTCCTCATTGGTGGATTGAAATTCTTCGTTGACTGACTGCATCTCCTCATTCGATGATTTGAGCTCTTCGTTGGAGCTCTCCAGTTGCTCGTTGGCGCTCTGAAGGTATTCTTCCTTGGCCCGGAGTTCCTCTCTGAGCACCGCGATGCTTGCGCTTGCGGCGAGTTCGCCTGGACTAAGTTCCGGCGAAGTCTTGAATCCGTCAGCGTCCGGGGTAGGAGATGGGCCATCGTCGCCGCGTGCGGTCACGCGGCCTACACCAGCCTCTGTAGGCCGGGTCTGCCCTGAAGGGTACGAGACCTGAACCGGCGCTTCCTCCAGGATAACCAGGTACAACAGGGGCCATTCAGGCGTCATGGACGCCCGGCTGCCCTGTGCAACGGCAGACTGGCCGGTTTCCACCGGATGGATGGTCAGGTTGACCGTCGTGAAATCACCGTTGGTTTTGATGCGCAGGCCCGGGTAGCGCACGATAGCTTTTGTCTGAACGGCTTTTTGCAGGGCCATGGCCAGTTCCTGTCGCAATCCAAAGCGTGCCATCTTCAGGATATTATTGACGCCGGCCTCGCCCGGGGTCATTTCCAGGTACATCCCCATGTGGCCGTGGATGTAGAGGATATCGCCTTTGCTGTTGACGAGGGCGCCGACCAGGGCGATCTGCTGCAGGAGGGCCTGTTCGATCAGCTCGCGGAGGGGCAGCTTTACGGGAGATGCCGCCTTTCCTGCGGTCCGGGGGACCGCCGCATCCATCTTCGGCATGGGCGGGAGAAACTGCCTGAGAGCCTCGCGCTGGGCGACCAGAAAATCCTCCTTGCGTTGATAAATCTTTAACTCGCGGTCCGCCGCTGCAAACAGATCCAGAAACTCGCCCACCGTCTCCGAGGTGCCGAGGAAGAGAAAACCACCGGGATTCAAGGCGTAATGGAAGAGGGGTATGAGCTTCTTTTGCAACTCCCCGCCCATATAGATCAGGAGGTTGCGGCAACTGATGAAGTCGAGTTTGGAGAAGGGCGGGTCTTTGATCACGCTCTGCTCGGAAAAGACCACCATGTCGCGGATTGCTTTGTGGATGCGGTAGGCGCTGCCGCTGGACTCGGCCGTAAAAAAGCGCGCCAGCCGCTCCGGTGAGACATCGGCAGCGATGCTGGCTGGATAGAGACCGAGCCGGGCCGTGGCAATGGCCTGGCTGTCAATGTCGGTGGCGAAGACCTGCACCTTGAAGGTCTGCTTCATGGCCTCCTGACATTCGGCGATGAGGATGGCGAGGGAGTAAGCCTCCTCGCCGGTTGAGCATCCCGGCGACCAGCAGCGGATCGCGTCGCTCGCGGATTTGCCGGCAAGGATCTTGGGGATGATCTTTTCCTCAATCATCTTAAAGGCCTCGGGATCGCGGAAGAAATTGGTCACGCCGATTAGAACGTCGCGAAAGAGGGTCTCCACCTCCGCCGGCGTCTGCTGCAGATACCTGACGTACCCGTCCATCGTATCGATCTGGTGAACAGCCATGCGCCGTTCGATGCGTCGATGGATGGTACTTGGCTTATAGAGGGAAAAGTCGTGGCCGGTCTGGGAGCGCAGGAGGATAAATATCTTCTTCAGCGCGTTTTCGACCTTGGGCAGCGTTACGGAAAAGGACAGCGGAGGCTTGCCGTAGGCGTGAGCGGCATAGGCGATGAGCTGGGCGGGCATCTTGGCCGGTGGCAGCTCGTAGTCTATCAGGCCCGTGGCGATGGCGCTTTGCGTCATGCCGTCGTACTCGGTGGAGGCGGGGCTCTGGGCCATGACCATGCCACCCTCGCCCTTGATGGCCCGCACGCCAAGTGTGCCGTCGCTGCCCATGCCCGAAAGGACAATGCCGATAGCCCGCTCGCGCTGGTCCTGGGCAAGGGAGCGAAAGAAGAAATCAACGGGCAGCCGCTGGCCGCGGGGAGCAACAGGTTCCATCAGCTGGAGGACGCCGTTCTGAAAAGCCATGTCGCGGTTGGGGGGGATGATGTAGGCGCAGTTGGGTTGCACCGTCATCCCGTCCTCGACCTCGAAGACCTGCATCCGCGTATAGCGCCCGATCAGCTCGGCAAGGATGCTCTTGTGGTCCGGGGCCAGGTGCTGCACCAACACAAAGGCCATGCCGGGATCGATGTCGGCGGGCATACCGGAGAAGAAGGACTCGAACGCCGCCAGCCCTCCGGCGGAGGCGCCGATGCCGACGATGGGGAATCCCACATTCGCGTGGCTGAAGGTGTCCGGCTCGGTCATCGTGGGCTGATTGGAAATCTGTCCCCCCACGGACTTGTCCGGCGCGGTCTCAACCGATGCGCCCGGAGGCGCCGCCTCCAGAGGCCTGGACTCGAGCTTTGCAGCCCGCCCCTTTCCCCGCCCCGGAGTCCCTTCCTTCAAAGTCCCCTTTTTCTTTCTAATCATTCGTAATCTCCTTATATTTCAAAGTATATTTGTATGGATGGCGCTTGGCCGAACTCATCGCGAAATAACGCTGCCGGTTACGGATTGGCGATACCGGACGGGTGGATGTTGATAAGGAAAAAAGCAGAAATGGACGAAGCTGCCCGGATGGCTGCATCGAGCCGGCGCATGGAATGCCGCCGCTTTGGTGATGGCATATTATCTTGTGAATACCGTGAGTGAGATTTATGGGAGGGGTACTGCCGCGTTGCGGGACGGGTCTATCTAAACAACGGCGTTTATCATAGATTCCCTTAAACATTGACCCACCTCTTGTGATCATGAACATCGATGGAAATTATGAGAATCGGGTTAGTTTGTTTGTACACCCATAAGGAGTTTACACTAAAAGAATCATAAGTCAATTATATTTTGGGCTATCCGTTGTTGTTTTCCCCCTCGAAAGCATCAACATTTCATGGCCCTGCAGGATTGAACCGTGCAGGAAGCTACAAATATTTTCTAGGCGCTTCCCTGTGCGATTTTCAGTGAGACCTTTCAAAAACTCCCTTTATCTGTCATTCCCGTCTTGTGACCTTCAGGTCATCGGTGTTAAGTTAGGCATGTTACTAAAGGATGAATTATGTAGTGCGTACCTCGCGTGACCTGAAAGGTTATGACAAAATTCCAAGGTCACGTTTCACGAATGACGACCCACGCGCTCACGCCCAGCGCCAGGTACAGCCTTTGTCGTTGTGATCGGCTTTCAGAAAGCCGCGGGCGATAAAATCATTGACGGTATTTTCCACCAGACGGGGCTCTCCGGATATGGCCTTCTTCATTTTCTCCACAAACATCTTTTGATGCGAATCTTTATCTCCGTTCATTGTTGCGGGATCAATAAACCCTAATTTTTCTACCAGGTCTTCCTTGAGAATGGCGAAGGTAATGTTCATCCGGTAATGGCCTTCCACGCGCATTTCATCATAAGGTTTGTTCTTGCCCGTTTTGTAATTGTCGATTACTTCTTGCCAGAGGCTGTTCATCTCGTTGTCATAGAGGGCGACAAAATCGCGTATGTCCTTAGGCGTCAGCCCTGATGTGCGCACAATCGCGTCATTGGCGTCATATTTGGACCAATCCCGTGTCAGAATTTCCAAATCATACTTTTCCACTTTCTCGCAAAGTGTCGTGCCGGGAAAAGGCGCCAGATAGTGGTAGCCGAAAAGGATTTTCAGCGATCCGGCAAACGCGCCCGTCTGCCGGAGAGTTTCTTTCGACTCGCCCGGCAAACCCACCATAAAAGAAGCGTGAGCCAGCATGCCCGATTGTTTGCACATGCCGACGGCTTCTGTCACCTGTTGCAGGGTGATACCCTTGCGAACCCTTTTGAGCATTTCCGGAGAGCCCGATTCCACGCCAAAGCTGACACTGTCGCAGCCCGTGGCAGCCATGGCGTCAAACATTTCCTGATTAACCGTATCGACGCGCGCAAAAGCGCTCCAGGCAAATTTCAAATTTCGTTCTTTGATGCCGTCGCAGATTTCTTTGACCCGCTTGGTATCGGATGCAAACAGATCATCAGCAATGTTGATGCGCTCGAACCCCAGACCGAGAATCTGTTCTATTTCATCGAGCACCAGTTGCGGATTGCGACGGCGTACTTTTGCGCCAACCATTTTCCGCCCCAGGCAAAAGATGCATCCGTGCGGGCAGCCGCGTCCCGTAATCATGCTGACCGGATAACCAAACGCCCGATAACGCGAGATAGGTAATAAACGCCGCGCGGGCAAAGGAATGCGGTCAACATCCACAATGAAATCTCTCCGGCCGTTGTTGATAATTGCGTCGCCTTGTCTGTAGGCAATACCCTGAATGCCGCTCCATTTATTTTTCTGCCGAATGAACGGCGCGAACTCCACAATCGTATCATCCGCCTCGCCCATAAAGATTAGGTCTATTTCCGGATAACCGGACAGGGTCTCTTCCACGGTAAATGAGACATGCGGCCCGCCCATCATCGTAAGAATGTCCGGATTGATGTTTTTCACATCGCGCAAAATTCGATGCGCGTCATAAAAATTCATTGTGACCGACCCCGCGCCCACGGCGTCCGGTTGAAAGTCGGCCAGTTGCAAGGCCAGTTTTTCTTTGGAATATCCGGAGATGATATAATCGAAAATACGCACGTCACAGCCTGCCGCTTCAAAAGCTGCGGCGACATAAGAGATGCCCAGCGGCGGTGAGGGAACTTCTTCCAGGGGATAAGGGGCGGCAATAATCGCAACGCGCATGTTCAATCTCCTTTACGCGGGAAAAGCATCGTTCGCAACCAACTGGACAGTGAATTTTTTTCCCGCATGATCCGTTCGACGGCATCAAAATATTCTCCCATCCTTTTCGGATCAGCCATCCACTGTGATCGGGATATGATCGGTCTGTCCGCATCCAGATACTTGATGACCGAGGCGGGGTTACCGGCGGCAATCGCATTGGCGGGAATATCCTTTGCCACGACTGACCCTGCCCCAATGACGGCATTCTCGCCGATATGAACGCCTTTGCAAATCATGGCGCTGTCGCCGATCCAGACATTTTTGTCGATGGTGACCGCTTCGGTGTTACCGATGGACGCACTGCGGTCATAAAGGTCATGCCAGTCCGCATCCGTAATGCAGACATTCTGCGCCATCATGCAGTCGTCACCGATCGTTATGGCCGTGGCCGACATGATTCTTGTGCCCGGGCAGATCAGGCAATGTCTGCCGATTTCAACTTTTCCTGATTTCCCGTTGGCCGTCCAGGATGTCAGTCGAATTCGTTTTTCCATCGTGGCAATGAGCGTCGTGTAGTCTCCTATCGAAATCTGCTCGCCGTATAGGATCAGGCCCCAGGGTTTCATAAAAACCAGATTTTGGCCAAAATGCTCACATTGCGGGGCCAGAAAATGATTGGCATACCACCTTTCAAATTTATGGCTTAACTGTTTAAGGTAATATGGACGATGATCTTTCTTCAATGTTTTTCTTGCCAAAAGCGATGATTAAATATTTTTGCAGCCGGTGTGATTCCGTTTAAGGCGTCCCAGGCCATGAGAACCGCCGCCGCCGTCCAACCGGTTTTTTCTTCCGGCCAGATCACGTTGTCGGGAAACGTCACGCCCATCCAATAAGACCCGTCGGGATAGCATTTATCGACCAGCCAGCTGAAAATTGTTTTGGCGCGGGTATCCTCTTCGATCGCGACCAGCGTCAGGATAAAC
The DNA here is from genome assembly GCA_903904655.1 of uncultured delta proteobacterium. Lineage (GTDB taxonomy): Bacteria > Desulfobacterota > Syntrophia > Syntrophales > Smithellaceae > UBA8904. Next base: position 6,724 of record CAIVDK010000323.1, read on the forward strand.
TCCGATGTTTCGGCCATCGTAATCCAGGGACGGTCGCTCACGCAACGCACCCCCCAGTCGGGCACCACAAATTTATCCCAGAGATGATCGATCCTCTTTTTGGCCTCGTCGCCGCTCACGGCCCCGCACAAAATCGGATAATACCAGTCCATCGAAAAACGCGACTTAATCATATTAAAAAGATCGGGCCTGTTGCGAATGGTCGCGCCGAGAAGCTCTTTGGCCTTCTGCCAACCGGGTCGTTTGATCCCCAGCACCCCGGCAATAGCCAGCGCGCACTTGATGCTCATATAAATCGAACTGCACCCGGTCAAAAGGGCCATCTTGTCCATCACGCCGTCCCGGTTTCTGGCCCAGTAGATTTCGCCGTCCGGCGCCTGCATGTTGATTGCGTACTGGATGCCGCGCGTCACCGACGGCCACATGGTTTTGAGAAAATTCACATCGCCCGTGATTAAATAGTGATGATAAACGCCCACGGCGATATAGGCGGCAAAATTTGTTTCTTTGGTCGAATTGATGATGACCCCGTCTTTGGTTTCCGACCACCAACTGCCGTCAGCGAGCTGTGTTGCAACAAGCCACCGATAGGCGCGTTCGGCCTGGTCGAGCAATCCGGCAATGCTCAAACCCATGGCGCTTTCGACATGATCCCAGGGATCTGTCTTGCCGCCGACCGACCAGGGAATCTCACCATTGTCTTTTTGCAGGGCGGCGATAAACTCGGCGACTTTCTCTACGTCGATGGGTTTGACCGCTTCACTCAACGATACATTCAAGTTCATAGGCTTAACCTTTTTTCAGATAAAATACGATGCTCTTGCCGATTAGCGGATTCAACATTTCTTCCAGCATCCGCACTGCCTTAGGCTTGCTCATCATATCCCATTCCAGAAACTTTTTATAGAATCGAATAAGGATATTTTTTTCATTCTTGGACCCTACCAGGCATTTGAGCCACCAGTAAGGCGCGTGCAGCGCATGTTTGTAATTTATTTTCCAGCAGGTGATCCCCTGCCGATCCAGCATTTTGCGCAGTTGCTTCTTCTTGTAAATGCGGATATGTCCGCCCTCATTGCTATGGTACTCCGAAGAAATCAACCAGCAGATTCTTTCGGAAAAATAGCGCGGCACGCTGACAACTAAATGCCCCTGCGGTTTGAGCACGCGAACCAGTTCGGAAAGCGCTTTTTCATGTTCGGGAATGTGCTCCAGGACTTCCGAACAGATCACACAATCGAATGCCGCGTCGTCAAAAGGAAGAGCGTTGATGTCGGCCGTCTCGACCCGGTAATCGTAAGAAAGAGCGTCCGGCATGTTTTTCAGGCCAGCGAGCGCGTCGGCTGCATCTTGGGCGTTACGGTCAATGCCGACAAGTTTCAAACCCGGCAGTTTGGCCAGAGCGCGCAGATGCCTGCCGCTGCCGCATCCGGCGTCCAGCACATGAGAGCCCGGTTTTAGCTTCAGTTCATGAAAATCGACGGTGACCATTCATTGCCTCACGATAGACTTCGACCACTTCTTCGGCAGCTTTCTTCCAGCTGAAAACCGAATTGACGCGCGCAAGACCCGCTTGCGCGTATTTTTCCCTGTCTTCAGGAACATTCAACAAATGCGTAATGGCCTTCGCCAGCGCTTTCGCGTCGGCGGGCGGAACGATCATTCCCGCGTCTCCCACCACTTCCGGCAGAGCGCCTCCGGATGTGGAAATCAGCGGCACGCCACAGGCCATCGCCTCGGCGGCGGGAATGCCAAATCCTTCATAAAGCGACGGCACAACGGCAATCGTTGATTTGGCGTAGTAATCGGCAAATTCCTCATTGTCAATGCGTCCGGTAAAACGCACAATGTCGGAAACGCCCAGTTTGGCCACCAGGTTTTCAATGATGCCGTCTTTCTTGGGCTGACCGATAACGGTCAATTTGATCGGCTGCTTGGTCCGAATCTGGGCTACCGCCTCCAGAAGGAAATTGAGACCCTTTAAAGGCGTGTCCGCGCTGTTGGTGACGATCAGTGAATTGGCCGGCCTCGGACCGTTTTGCTTGGGATAAAAAAATTCGTTGTTGATGCCGTTATGCACGACGCGGAATTTATTTTCGTCCAGGGAGAATTCTTTGGCGATGTCTTTTTTGGTGAATTCCGACACGGTGATGATATGGGAAAAGTTTTGCGCCACTTTCAACTGCATATTGATGAACGAGTACCAGCGATGAACACGGAATTTCTGGCGGAGCGTCTTGGCCACTTTATAATCTTCCTGCCGGTCCACCGTAATGGGATGGTGAATCGTGACGAGAGTCGGCATGATTTTTTGCGCGAGCCTTCCGATGCCGTAAGACAGGCACTGATTGTCGTGAACAATGTCGTAATCGTTTTTGTGCTTTTTCAGATAGGCATAAGCCCGTTCGCCAAACGTATAAGGCTCCGGGAAACTGCCTGTGCAGACATTCAAAAACTCATACATATTAAGCGGATTGGCTAGATCGCTTATTTTCTCCGGACGGAAAAGATGATCCGGATGATAGAGATCGAGACTGGGCAATTTAATCAGGCGGACATTGTTGTCCAGATGGGGATAAGGCGGTCCGGAGATGACATCCACCCGATGTCCATCGTCGGCTAAGGCCTTGCTTAAATGCTTTATGTAAACACCCTGCCCGCCGCATGTGGGATTCCCCCGATACGTCAGCAGGCAGATATTCAACGGCTTTGAATCAGAACTACGCTTCACACACAGACCCTCTGCACCAACGTTTGAGAATTCTCAAACATGACGGCAATTTCTTCGTCGGACAATCCTGCTCCTCTTGCAATATTTGTCGCCATTTTAATGCCGACATAATCCCCCGGCGCATGAGCGTCGTTATTGAGCACCAGTTGCGCGTTATATTTTCTGGCCATTTGAGCGACATGGCCGTTACTAAAGCTATGACCTCTGCGGGTCGTAATTTCGAGAAAGACACCTTTTTTTGCAGCAAGGCAAACCGCTTCTTCGGTGATCAGACCGGGATGGGCAAGAATATCAACACCCGCATGAATGGCAGCCAGATTGGTGCCGGCCGGTACGGGTTCCGTCAGGGTTTCACCATGGACAAGAACGATTTTTGCCCCTGCTTTTCTGGCTTCAGCAGCGAGCGAGGCAATATCGGAAGGATCAACATGCGTCAACTCCAGCCCCGGCAAAACCTGAATTTTGCCCTTTTCCGTTATCTTTGCACAAACCTTGATCATTCTGGGAAGAATGAAATCGATATTGGAATAATCGGCGTGATCCGTAATGGCTATCGTCTTGTATCCGGCGGCATAGGCCCGCTGGGCCGACTCGGACGGAATCAGTTCACCGTCGCTGAAAATCGAATGTGTGTGCAGATCAATCATTTCAAACATCTAGTATCGGAATTTATGAATCTTTAAAACTTGTAGCCACTTAGCAAATTTTGAACCGGTAGTCAATAAAGAACGCGAACGAAGGTCATAAAAAAAGAACAGGCGCTCTTCGATCTGATCCGGATTTTTCAAATACGTCTTTCAAACGCAATCTTTTCTTCCTTTTGCCAGCGCTTTGCCGGTAATCACAAATTCATACCCCACCGCTCCTTATATTCTTTATCTGCGTGTTTTCCCTTGACTTCAGTAGCGTGATGCTGTTAGTTTTCACCCGTTTGTCTGACCGAAAAAGAGAGACCTTTGCGCAACCTCTCTAATTGTCATTCCCGCTTTCGCGGGAATGACAAAATTGTTGGTTTTATGTGGTTGTGCAAAGCTCTCAAAGATAGTTGCATGAATCATTTTGTCGAATAAAATTATACAAGGAGAGTTTTTTATGGAAATGAAAAAGGTTTGTGTTTTGGGCGCCGGCTTAATGGGTAACGGTATTGCACAGGTTTGTGCTCAGGCCGGTTACGACGTTACGTTGCGCGATATCGAACAAAAATTTATTGATGGCGGCATGAACACGATTAAAAAGAATCTGGGACGTGACGTTGAAAAAGGAAAGATGACGCCCGATCAAATGAACGCGATTCTCTCCCGGATCAAGCCAATGCTGAATTTAAAGGAAGCGGCCTCCGGGGCGGACATCGTTGTCGAAGTGGTGATCGAAGTCATGGACATCAAGAAAAAAGTGTATGCCGAACTTGAAGAAATCGTCCCCAAGCATTGTTTATTTTTCACGAACACATCGGGGCTGAGTATTACGGAAATGGCTGCTGTAACCGGCAGGCCGGATCGCTTTATCGGCACACATTTCTTCAATCCCGTTCCGGTGATGCGCCTGCTGGAAATCATCCGCGGCCATCAAACGTCCGACGAAACACTGGAAACGGCCCGCGAGTGGGGCAAAAAAATCGGCAAAGACGTCATCATTGTCAAAGAGGCCCCGGCATTTGTCGTCAACAGAATTCTCTGCACGATGCTCAATGAGGCTTTCTTTGTTCTGGATGAGGGCCTGGCCTCGGCTGAGGACATTGATAAAGGCATGGTGTTGGGCTGCAACCATCCGATCGGCCCGCTGGCGCTGGCCGATCTTGTCGGCAATGAAACATTATTGCGCGTGGTCGAGGGGTTACACCGGGAACTGGGCGATAAATACAGGCCCGCGCCTATTTTAAGAAAGCTTGTTCGCGCCGGAAATTTCGGACGTAAAACAGGCAAAGGCGTTTATGATTACAACAAATAGTAATTTTATATGCAGATGGATCTTTCCAATGCCGTCTCGCAGTCTAATCGCTGATGAAAAGGAGGAATAAACATGGATTTCGACCTGACGGAAGAGATGAAAATGCTGAAGGAAATGGCTTATAAATTTGCCGTGGCAGAGGTTAAGCCGGTATCCCAGGAATGCGATGAACATGAAAAATACATGCCGGAAACTCGAATAAAGGCGGCCCAAAACGGTTTGGTCGGCGCGTGGATTCCGGAAGAATACGGCGGTTCCGGCGCCGGAATATTAGGCAATACCATCATCACGGAAGAAATATCCAAAGTGGACATGGGCATCGGCCTGAATATTGTTGCAGCGGGTTTTGGCTGCGAATCCATTCTCAACTACGGCACGGAAGAACAAAAAAAGACGTATCTGCCGCCTGTTTGCGAAGGCACGCAAGTCTGCGCCGGCGCCTATACCGAGCCGAATGCCGGAACGGATGTCTCCGGTTACAAAACCCGGGCGGTCAAAGACGGTAAAGACTATGTGATCAACGGCAATAAAATGTTCATCACCAACGGCACCGTTTGCGATTTCATGGTAGCCCAGTGCATCACCAACCCGGAAGAAAAAAAGCATAACAGCTTCAGTATGATCATCATTCCGGCTGCCGCCAAGGGCGTGACACGCAATAAACTGCACGGTAAAATGGGCATCCGCGCCAGCGATACTGCGGAAATCGCGCTGGAGGACGTGCGGGTTCCAAAATCCAATCTGATCGGCAAAGAAGGCCATGGTTTCCGCCAACTCATGCACTTTTTTGATATCACCCGCGTGATGGTCTCCGGCCAGGCGCTGGGATTGTCGGAAGCCTGTCTGGAAACCAGCATTAAATATGTCAAAGAAAGAACAGCCTTCGGCGCACCGCTAGGATCATATCAACTTACACAGATGAAGCTGACCGAAATGGCCATCCGCATTGAAGCGCTGCGCGGCCTGGTTTACAAAGCGGCCTGGCTCATCGATCAGGGGAAACCCGATTATACCTTGGCCGCGATGGCTAAGTTCTATGGCGGACAAACCGCCGTCTTTTGCGCCAATTACGCCGTGGAACTACACGGCGGCTACGGCTACATTGAAGAATATCCCGTGCAGAAATGGTATCGGGATGCGAAAATTCTGGAGCTTTACGAAGGCACCAAAGAAGCCGAAATCATGACGATCGGCAGGGCGCTGCAGGCAAGGTAACAATTCAAAAGCAGGGAACGGTTCTTTAGTCCGGTGAATACAGGATAGAACCGTTCTCTGCAACTATCTCATTCCCCGGCTCAGCTATTGTGTGCATCGATTGCCTTGCCTTTTGGCAACGCAGAGATATCAATAAATATCCTGAAGGGCCGCCTTATCTGCCAGGAATCCCTTTGGGGGATATATCGACCGATGATCCATTTTCCCATCATGATCTGAATCTCCGTGCCCTGGGGTTTTTTGAAATAAAGCAGCCTCATTTTTATAAAGCGTGACAGCCATCCATGCAAGATGCCTGATCCGGAAAGCCGGTGGTAAAATGGATGCAATGCCTTTGAAATACGGATGCCGATCTTTTTCCGGAGCCTCAGTATTCCAGCAACCAGGACCCCGGCTCCGCCTCCCTGCACCCGCAGATTTTTGCGCGCCCGCTTTGCAGATACAACACGACCGATAATGTTCTCAGGGCTTAAAATCAATGAGTCATCAATCATGCTGTTATCACCGCGGGTAGTAATGCCTTTTGAATCAACCCTGACGATGCGGTGAACAACATTGCGACCTATTTCGGGGGAACGGAAAACGATCACATCTCCGGGCCGGGCCTCTCTTGTCCCGTAAGGCAGAACTGTCAGCCCATCACCTGCTTGAAAAGTGGGTTTCATGCTAACGCCGTAATAATTGAAAAGAACTGGCGCTTCATCACCCTCATTTAATAATTCCTGATCCATCATCATTTTCATGGCTATGAGTCTGCTCTTAAGATTCCGGATTGCCCGTGGCGCAGCTCTCTTTCGATTTCCTCCCAGAAACGCCCGTCCAGAGTTGCTTTGAGGGTGTACGACGGGATGACCTTTGCCATCTCGCAGGCATTACTGAAAAGCTGCTGATTCAGTTCTCTGCGATGCCCATCATCCGCCTTCTTCCAGAATTTGCGACACACCTGCGTGGCAGAGTTATTGATGAGGATAGCCGCATGTCCACTCCCCACGGCTACCACCTCATCCGTTTCGGCCTGTTGCAGAAAGAAGACGGCCTGCACCGGCACTGAATACTCTACGTCCCACGTCTTCTCCGATCTTTTCCACAGGTAGTCGCTCCAGGTGGGGAACGGGTGTGCCAGGTATCCTCTCTCTTTGTCAATAACGACGAGCAATTCGTCGTCGCACAAGGGATTCCAGTAGTCGGGAACACGTCGGCAGCAGGTTGATTTACCCGTAGCCCCTGGCGCGGCAATGATGATCCCTTTTCCATCCAGCTCAAGCAAGGCGCCATGCAGGGGAAGCCCGCCGGTTTTCTGGGCCTGCTGAAAAATGGGCTGGAGCGCAATCCACATATTCATGATCTCTTCATCGTGGGTGCTGTTGTCGCATACCTCGCAAAT
>CAIVDK010000324.1 GCA_903904655.1 uncultured delta proteobacterium
ACTCAAAGCCGGCAAGCAGGACGAAGCCTGGAGGCGATCCATTGATCGTACCCCAGGCAATCCAGGCCCGCTGGTTGCGGAAAAACTCGATCGGATGCTCACGGAAGCTTCCGAAAGGGCGGCGAAAATGAACCAGGAGGCCAAAGATATCTACCAGCACCAAGTGCGTCAGGCTGCCTATGAATTGGTGTTTGGTTTTTTTCTGCTTCTTGGCGCCGCATTCCTGTTCACCCGTTCCATTACCCGTCCCCTCGGCACCCTGCGCGGCAGCATCGTTGCGCTGTCGGAAGGGAAACTGGAAGAGATCATCCCCTTTCATGACCATAAAAACGAGATGGGGGCAATCAGCCGGGGGGTCGCGGTTTTACAAGATATTTACCGCAAGATGGAAGAGCAGGGCTGGGTCAAAACCCATGCCGCTGAAATCTCTACTGAACTGCAGCAAGCCAGAACTTTTGTCGATTTGGCACAATCTTTTTTATCCGCAGTTGCCCCGTTGCTCAGCGCCGGCCACGCCGTCGTTTACATTCTCGACGAGGCGGATAACCGCCTGCACCTCTTGGCCAGTTACGCCTATCGTGAACGCAAGCAACTCAATCAGCACTTTGGAATTGGCGAAGGTCTGGTCGGCCAGTGCGCTTTCGAAAAAACGCCGATTACCTTGACCAACCCGCCGGAAGACTACGTGCATATCGGGTCCGGGCTGGGCGAGCTTACGCCGAAATTTATTGCGGCTCTGCCGATTTTGCACACCGAAAAAGTACTCGGCGTGCTGGAGATCGCTGCATTCCAGACCTTCGATGACAAGTCAACGGCGCTGTTGGAGCAGATCCTGCCGGTGTTTGCCGCAAACCTGGAAATACTCGGACACAGCATCCAGACTCAGCGCCTGCTTGCAGAAACCCAGGAACAGGCAAAACGGATGGAAATGCAGGCCGCCCAGCTGGAAGAGCAGTCCGTGGAAATGGCCGCCCAGCAAAACGAACTCATGCAGACGGAAGCCTTGACCCGTCAGGCCGAAGAGCGGAGGCGGTTGCTTCTGGGCGCCATAGGTGAGGGGCTCTTTGGCGTCGACCCGGATGGCAAGATATCCTTCGTCAATCCGGCAGCATGCGCGCTTCTTGGCTATACGGAAGAAGAACTGATCGGCAAATTGATGCACGCCCAGATTCACTACGCCTACCCCGACGGTTCGGAGTTCCCGCGGCTGCAGTGCCCCATGTACCTCTCCTCTCAGGACGGCAAGACCCGGACGGTGGACAATGAGGTGCTCTGGCGCAAGGACGGCACGGCGGTTCCGGTGGAGTACTCCACAACACCGGTCTGGAAAGAGGGTCAGGTGGTCGGGGCGGTCGTTTCCTGTCGCGACATCACCGAGCGCAAGGAAGCTCAAGAAAAGCTGCGCCTCGCCAACTTCCTGAACGATCAGGCGCTCGACCTGACTAAGGCCGGGTCCTGGCACGTGCCGCTTGACGGTTCAAACTTCTTCAACATTTCAGAGCGTGCGGCCAAGATTTTTGGCAACATTCTGAAAGAGGACGGCCGCTACCACGGCACGGATGAATGGGCTGCCAATCTTATAGCGGCCGATAAGGAGATTGCAGAGAAGACCTTTGCATATCGTAATGCGTTGTTCGAAAGCAGAGAATCCACGTATGACGTGACCTACCCATACAAGCGTCCGGTGGATGGCCGTATTGTCTGGATACACGCGTTGGGTTCTATCGTCAGAGATGCCGACGGCAAGCCAACCGGTATGTATGGCGTCGCGCAGGACGTCACGGAAAGCAGGATGGCCGAAATAAAACTGAAAGAATCCCAGGAAAATATTCAGAGGGTCATTGAATCGGCCCCCGTGGGTCTTGCCATTGTGGATCTGGCGAATGCAAAGCCGATCCTGGTCAATAAAGCGATCTGCGATATTTTCGATATTGCTTATGAAAAGGCACTGGAGATAGATACCCGGGCCATTTATGCCACTCCTGATGATCGTAATAAGGTCCTACAGGAAATGCAGGCAAAGGGCAGGGTCAAAAACATGGAAACGCTTTTCAAAAAGCAAAGCACAGGTCACCCTTTCTGGGCTGTTGTCTCCATGATGCCTATTCAGTACCTCGATCAGAAAGCGGTGATCGCCAGTTACATTGATATCAATGAAATGAAAGAATTGCAGATAGAGGTCGAGAAATCGAGAGATTTGGCCGAGGCCGCCTCCCAGGCCAAGGCCGATTTCCTGGCGAACATGAGCCACGAGATCCGGACGCCGATGAACGCCATCGTCGGATTCTCGAGCCTCGCCATGAAGACGGATCTGAACAACAAGCAGCGGGATTATGTCAGGAAGATCCAGCAATCCGGTACGCACCTGCTCGGCATCATCAACGATATCCTCGATTTCTCCAAAATAGAGGCGGGGAAACTCGCGGTGGAACAGGCAGACTTTGAAATGGAGAAGATGTTGGAGAATGTCGGGAACCTCATTTCCGAGAAAGCGACAAACAAAGGACTGGAGCTGGTATTCAAAGTTGAGAAGGGAACCCCCAATTATCTCGTGGGCGACCCGCTCAGGCTCGGACAGATCATGGTCAACTATTCCAACAACGCCGTCAAGTTCACCGAAAAGGGTGAAATTGTCATCGGCATCCGGGTTGAAGAGGAGACGGACGAAAATGTGCTGATGCGCTTTTCCGTCCGGGACACGGGCATCGGCTTGACCTCGGAGCAGATCGGCAAGCTGTTTCAATCGTTCCAGCAGGCCGACACTTCAACATCCCGGAAATACGGCGGCACAGGGCTGGGGCTTGCTATTTCGAAAAAACTGGCGAACCTGATGGGCGGTGATGTGGGGGTAGAAAGCGAATACGGCAAGGGCAGCACCTTCTGGTTTACCGCGCGCCTGGGCAAGGGCGTTGCCAAAGCGAGGAAATTCATGCCCGATCCCGATCTGCGAGGACTACGGCTGCTGGTGGTGGATGACAACGAGATGAGCCGCATCGTTCTTTCCGAAATGCTGACCTCGATGACGTTCATCGTGAAGGATGTCGCCTCCGGCAAGGCGGCGCTGGAGGAGATCCAAACTGCTTCCAAAGCCGGCGAGGCTTATGATGTCATATTGCTCGATTGGCAAATGCCGGGAATGGACGGGATTGAAACGGCAAAAGCAATCCGTGAGCTGCCCATCTCTCCCTTCCCGCACATGGTCATGGTCACCGCGTACGGCCGCGAGGAGGTACTGAAGGAGGCGGCCTTGGCGGGGCTCGAAGACGTGCTGATCAAACCGGTCAGCGCTTCGACGATGTTCGACACCATGGTCCAGGTTCTCGGCGGAAAGCGTGATGAAACTGAGGATGAGGATCAGCAGGAGACACCGCTGGCACAAGATCTCAACAGCATTAAAGGTTCTTCCATCCTACTGGTGGAGGACAACGAGTTCAATCAGCAGATTGCCAATGAACTGCTGACCGATGCGGGATTCAAGGTGGATATCGCCGAAGACGGCCAAAAATCAATCGAGAAACTCGACAAACATCTCTATGATATCGTACTTATGGACATGCAGATGCCCATCATGGATGGCGTGACGGCCACCAAGGAGATCCGCAAGGACGAGCGCTTCAAGAATCTGCCCATTCTGGCCATGACGGCGAATGTCATGGAAGCAGACGTTAAAAGATGCCGGGAAGCGGGCATGCAGGATCATATCGGCAAGCCGATCGACCCCGATGAACTGTTTGTCAAATTATTGAAGTGGCTGAAACCTCGTAAGATCGAGATGGTTCAGGAAACCATCGCAACGCCCGTAAAGGAAACAAAAAAGAAGAAGCCAAGGCAACAGGACGACCTTCCCGAGATTCCGGGGCTTGACACCAACCTCGGCTTGAAAAGAGTGATGGGAAAGAAGACCTTTTACGTGGACATGCTGAAAAAATATATCGAGAACCAGGGACAGGCCCCCATGCAGATCCACGAAAGCCTCGATGACGATGATTACGGGACGGCGGAGCGGTTGGCTCATACGGCGAAAGGGGTGAGCGGGAACATCGGCGCGACAGAGCTCCAGGGAATGGCCGCCGCTTTGGAAAAAGCAATCCGGGAGAAATCGCCCCGCGAGGAGATTGGGGTGCTGCTGGAAACTTTCGGAGCCGCACAGGGCAAGCTCATTGCCGGCCTGACCGAGGCTTTTCCCGCTGCGGCGGTCCGGGAAGAGGCTGTTGCGGTGGATGAGGCGAAGGCGGCGGCGGTTTGCAAAAAGATGATGGAACTCCTCGCCAACGACGACAGCGAAGCGGCGGACTACCTCGCGGCAGAAAATGATGCCTTGCGCCAGATCCTCGGGACAGATCACTTCGGCTCCTTCGAGCAGGCCATCGCGCAGTATGATTTTGCTCAAGCCCTGGAGTTCATGGAATCGCAGGCGGAACGCTCATGACGGCTAACCATCATAAAGGACAAATGAAAATCTCCCCTAACCCCTCTTTACCAAAGAGGGGAACAATAAAATCCCTCTTTAGCAAAGGGGCAAAACCCAACATTCCCCCTTTAGAAAAGGGGGATTAAGGGGGATTTGAAGTGTATTTTCAGATTGAAAAGAGCAGCAGCGAAGGGTGATCATGATGTGTTGCAAACGTATTCTCATAGTTATTCTGATACTTCTTTTTTCCGCCTCTTTCGCCGTACCGTCACAGGCGCAAGAGAAAGCCGGGAACGTCCAGATCGATTTGACAGCGGAGGAGCGGGCTTTTCTTGCCGGCAAGCAGTTGCGCCTCGGGGTGGACTCGGCGCGTCCGCCTTTTGAGTTTTTAGATGAAAAAGGCGTTTACTCCGGCATCTGCGCCGGTTTTATCGAGGAGTGCGCGAAACGAATTGGCGTCACCACCAGCAAAGTGCCGGGCCTGACCGTCAGTGCAGCTGTTGATAAAGTAAAATCTGGCGAAATCGATGTGATTCCGAAGATCACACCGACACCTGCGAGGGGGAAACACCTGTTATTCACACAGGCCTTCGTGACATTCCCGTCCGTCATCATTTCCCGTAAAGATGCACGCGTCATCGGCGGGCTCGATGATCTTAGCGGGCTCAAGATAGGGGTTCTGAAGGGACTGGTCGTTGAGGAACTGCTAAAGCGGGACTATCCAAGACTGCCGCTGATTGCCCTTACCGATGTCAAGACCGCCCTCATGGATCTTTCCACCGGCAAAATAGATGTCTTTGTGGACAACCTGGGAACGGTTTCCTATAATATCGAAAAGCTTGGCATAACCAACCTGAAGATTGCCGCTACGACACCTTACAACCACGACTTGGCATTTGGCGTCAGAAAAGACTGGCCCTTGTTGGCTTCATCGCTGGACAAAGCCCTGGCCAGCTTGTCGAACCAGGAAAAAACGGAAATCAAGAACCGGTGGCTGGCGATCAAGTATGATGCAGACATTAACTGGAAGGTTTATCTTCCCATTGTTGCGGTGCTGCTCATCGTCATCATCGCTGTATTCCTGTGGAACCGGAGTTTACGGCGTGTCATCCGGGAACGCGAGCGCGTCCAGGAGGCGCTCAAAGAAAATGCCCGGCTGCTTGAGTTTCAAAGTACGATCAAGGCGAAGCTCTCCCAGATATCGGTCGATCTGCAAAAGGCAACAACGATTGAGGAATTGGCGCGCACCTTCCTGTCTCAGGTTGCGTCCCTGACGGGCGCAGCCTATGGCGTCGTATTTCTTATGGATGAACAAAAGCAACTGCTGCAAGCCGTGGGCGGGTACGGGTGGATGAAAGAAGAGGCAAAAAGCCGCCTGTTCAGGATCGGTCAGGGGCTTGTAGGGCAGTGCGCCAGAGAAAAAAAACCCCTGAGTATCAACAATTCCCCGGACAGTAACATCCGGATAACCTGGGGCGGCGGGCAGTTCGATCTCCGTACGATCCTGCTTTTGCCCGTTTTAGAGCAGGATAAAATTCTGGCGGTGATCGAGCTTGGCGCTCTGCAACCCTTCACATCAGAACACCGGGCTCTCCTTGACGAGTTGTTGCCGACGCTGGCCTTGAATCTCTTGATCAACCGGCGGAATCTGACGACCCAGGACCTTCTGGCAAAGGGCCAGGAGCAAATTGCGGAGTTGAGCAAAGTACGGAAGGCCACGTTAAATATTCTGGAAGATCTGGAAGTATCCAAAAAGGAAACTGAAGCCACGATTCAGAAGATCGATGCCATGAGCCAGGCTGTCAGTGATGCCATGGTGATGATCGATGGCGAGGGCAAGGTGCTGTTCTGGAACCAGGCGGCGGAGAAGCTGTTTGGATATACCGCAGCAGAGGCCATGGGCATGGATTTTCACACCCTGGCGGTTTCTCCGGAACTGCGGGAGAAGGCGCACGCAGGGCTGGGGCATTTTGCTGCGACGGGGGAAGGCGTCGTTTTCGGCGCTACGATTGAGATCACCGCCGTCAATCGGAATGGCGAGACGTTTCCGGTGGAGGTCAATCTGTCTCCCTTCCAGTTGGAAAAAAAATGGTTCGCTGTGGGCACGGTGCGGGACATCACCGAGCGCAAGACGGCATTCGAAGCGATACAGCGGTCGGAGGAAGCCCTGAGGCAGGCGGGCAATGAACAGGTCGCCATATTCGAATCGCTCACGCTCGGCATCGCCTTAATCAAGGATCGGATCATTCTGCGCGGCAACTCGAAACTCGGGGAATTGTTCGGCCGACCTTTGGGCGAAATGGTTGGTCAGACCACCCGCATCTGGTATAAGAACGAAGAGGAGTATTTAGGACCGGGCGCGAGCACTTACGAAGATTTGAAGCGGCAGGCCATCCATCAGCGCGAACAGGAACTGCCGCGCAAGGACGGAAGCCTGTTCTGGTGTCTCTTCAGGGTTCGCGCGGTCGATCCTGAAGACATTTCAAAGGGTATCGTCTGTGTACTCGAAGACATCACTGAACGCAGGCAGGCGGAAATAGAACTGAAGGAAAAGATGGAAGAGCTGGAGCGGTTCAGCCGTTTGACCATCAATCGCGAGGGAAAAATGATTCAACTTAAGGAGGAGATCAATGCACTCCAGGAGCAGCTTGGTAAGGAGAAGAGGTATAAAATCGTTCAATAATAAAGGAATAATTCATTAACAGGAGGATCCTATGTTCAAAGAGGAAAGAGACGAATCGATGTTTGATTGGAGCATGATCGGGGATATCGCGGTAGGTCGTCCTAATTTTGGCAGTACCATGGATGTGGCGGTCTATCGGCTCATGCAGTTTACGCTTCGGGACGTCATTATTCAGGAATTCGACGCGGCAACGGCAGAGCGGATTTATTACAAGGCAGGCGAACTTGCGGGTCGGGAACTGTTCAAGAATGTGATTACCCAAAAGACCGATTTCGGCGCCTTTGTGAAGGAATTACAGGATGTTTTGTCTGCCCTGAAGATCGGCATCCTGAGGGTGGAAAAAGCGGATATGGCGAAAATGGAATTCACGCTGACCGTGGCGGAGGATCTGGATTGTTCGGGGCTGCCGATCTGCGACGAAAACATCTGCACCTACGACGAGGGGTTCATCAGCGGCCTTTTGTTTGCGTTTTCCGGGAAAAACTTCACCGTAAAAGAGGTGGATTGCTGGTGCTCGGGTGACCGGGTATGCCGCTTTGATGTGAAACCGGCCGCGTAGGAAAAGAGAAAATGGCGACCGCGTAAAAAGTCGTCATTCCCGCGCAGGCGGGAATCCAGAGAATGTACAAATTGCAGAAAATGCTAACTTCCCGTTTCTCGGCATTAAGGGATAAATAACATGCTTCAGGTCAACGAAACCGATATAGACAAGATTACGAAAGTTTTTTTCCTGATCCTCAAAGGCAAGAAGCCCGCGCCGATCGCGCTGCCCGACGACTATCCCGACAATGAAATTAAGCAGGCTGTCGGGTATATCAATAAATTCATTGCCGAATACGGTGCCGTAACCGATTTTGTCTATCAACTCGGGCGGGGAGAACTGCATATTGACCCGCCCAAGGGAAGCATTACGATCAACCAATCGCTGAAGGCTCTGCATGCCAGCCTGAGAAACCTGACCTGGATCACCCAACAGGTTGCCGCTGGTGATTTCAGCCATCAAGTCAGTTTTATGGGTGAATTTTCCACGGCCTTCAACAGTATGACCGAGCAGTTGCAAGCCTCCTTTCGAGAACGTAACAAAACAACGGAGGATCTGCAGAATCAAATCGGGGAGATGGACAATGCGCGGAAGGCCATGCTGAACATTCTGGAGGACCTTGACGAAGCCCGGCAGGAAGCAGATGGTGCCGCCAAGGCCAAGGCGGATTTTTTAGCCAATATGAGCCATGAGATCCGCACCCCCATGAACGCCATCATCGGCTTTTCCGGTCTGGCCATGAAAACAGGCCTGGACCGCAAGCAACGCGACTACATCCAGAAGATTCAGCAATCGGGGAAGCATCTGCTCGGTATCATCAACGATATCCTGGACTTCTCGAAGATAGAAGCGGGCAAGCTCGCGGTGGAACAGACGGAATTTGAGCTCGAGAAGGTGCTGGATAACGTCTCCAATCTTATTTCTGAAAAGACTGCTTCAAAAGGTCTGGAGCTCGTGTTCCATGTCGAGAAAGGAACCCCCAATTATCTCGTAGGCGACCCGCTGAGGCTGGGGCAGATCCTGGTCAATTATTCCAACAATGCCGTCAAGTTCACTGATCAGGGTGAAGTCGTCATTTCCATCAAAGTTGTCGAAGAAACAGAAAATGACGGCCTTTTCCGCTTTGCCGTGCGCGATACGGGCATCGGGCTGACCCAGGAGCAGATAGGAAAGCTCTTCCAGTCATTCTCGCAGGCCGACACGTCCACCTCCCGCAAGTATGGCGGCACGGGTTTGGGGCTGGCCATCTCCAAAAAGCTGGCCACCCTCATGGGCGGCGATGTAGGGGTGGAGAGCGAATACGGCAAGGGCAGCACCTTCTGGTTTACGGCGCGCCTGGGCAAAGGTGTTGCCAAAGCGCGACCATTCCTGCCTGAACCGGACCTGCGCGGTCGCCGGGTGCTCGTGGTTGATGACAACGAGATGAGCCGTAAAGTTCTTTCCCGCATGCTGACCGGAATGACTTTCTCGGTGCAGGATGCAGAATCCGGTAAGACTGCACTCGTAGCGATCCGTTCTGCAGCCGATTCAGGCCAGCCTTACGATGTCATATTGCTGGACTGGAAAATGCCGGAGATGGATGGTATTGAAACGGCAAAGGCTATCAGGGCGTTGCCGTTCGGCCCACCGCCTCATATGGTGATGATCACCGCCTATGGCCGGGAAGAGGTATTGAAAGACGCGTCCCTGGCAGGGTTCGAAGACGTGCTGATAAAACCCGTCAGCGCTTCGACGATGTTCGACACACTGGTCCAGGTGCTGGGTGGGACGCATGCTGAACAGGGGGATGCGGATCAACAAGCAACGCCATTACTGGAAAACCTCAAGACCATTAAGGGTGCTTCAATTCTCGTGGCGGAGGATAACGAGTTCAATCAGCAGATTGCTACGGAACTGCTGACGGACGCAGGCTTCAAAGTAGATATCGCCGAAAACGGCCAGAAATCGATCGAGATGCTTGATAAACATCCTTATGACATTGTTCTTATGGATATGCAGATGCCCGTCATGGATGGTGTGGCGGCAACTCTTGAGATCCGCAAAGACGAACGGTTTAAGGATCTGCCCATTTTAGCCATGACGGCAAACGTCATGGACACGGATATTGAAAAATGCCGGGACGCGGGTATGTGGGATCATATCGGCAAGCCGATCGACCCCGACGAACTGTTCGCCAAATTATTGAAGTGGGTGAAACCACGTCAGATTGATGAGACCGAGGAAACAATCGCAACACCTGCAAAGGAGCCGGAAGCAGAAAAGGAAAAAACAAAACCGGCAAAACCCGACGACCTGCCCGAAATTCCGGGGCTCGACACCGCCTTGGGCTTAAAGCGGGTGCTGGGGAAGAAGACCTTTTACCTTGACATGCTGAGGAAGTATATTGATAATCAGGGTGATGCTCCGGCGCAGATTCGGCAGAGCCTGGATTCGAAAGACTATGAGACAGCGGAGCGTCAGGCGCACACGGCGAAGGGCGTAAGCGGAAACATCGGGGCGACGCAATTGCAGGCATTGGCGGCCACGTTGGAGAAGGCGGTCAAGGAGCGCGAAAGCCACGAAGCGATTGAAGGATTGCTGGTTTCCTTTGCCGAGGCCCATGCCCTGCTGATCATCGGATTGCAGGAGGCCTTGCCGGCGCAGGAATCCGCTTTACAACCGGGCGGGACGATGGCCCCTGTGGATCGGGAGCAGGGGGTTAAGGCGTGCAAGAAACTGGCGGAGTTATTAGTCAACGACGACAGCGAGGCGGTGGATCTGCTGGATGAAAAGGGCGATCTTCTGAGAGGCGTTTTGGGAGTGGATTCATTCCGGGCCATCGGGAAGGCCTTGAAGGATTACGACTTTGAAAAGTCATTAGAACTCCTTCGAGCCCGGGCGGAAAAAACAAGTATCGAATTATGATCCTTTACCTTAAGACAGGAATAGCGCTATGACCGACTGGCACAATGAACAGAAACAGACCGTCCTTGTTGTCGATGACACCCCGGACAACCTCTCGTTGATCACCTCATTGCTCAGTGATCTTTACCGGGTGAAAATTGCCACCAATGGAAACAAGGCCCTGCAGATCGCTTTTTCCAATGAACCGCCGGATCTCATTCTGTTGGACATTATCATGCCCGCAATGGATGGGTATGAAGTATGCCGGCGTCTGAAAAGCGATTCCCAAACGGCTGGAATCCCGGTTATTTTTTTGACGGCAAAGTCGGATATTGCCGATGAGTTGAAAGGGTTTGAACTTGGGGCTGTGGACTACATCGCCAAACCGATCAGTCCTCCTATCGTCCTTGCCCGTGTCCGCACCCATCTGAGGTTGAAAAAGGTAACCGACTATTTGAAAAGCAAACTGGAAAGGGAAGACCTGTGGTAATAAGGCAGACCTGAGTGCAATATCCAGATAAATAACGACAATGAATAAAAGAGAAGAGCGTCATGGCTGATACGAGCACTTATATTGAAAAACCGACGGTGTTGGTTGTTGACGATGCGCCGGACAGCCTGACTCAGATGAGCATGTTGCTCAAGGATAAGTATAAAGTCAAGATTGCCAACAATGGTGAGCGAGCCCTCAAGGTTGCCCTGACCGGTACGCCGCCCGACATCATCCTCCTGGATATTATGATGCCCGTCATGGATGGATATGAGGCTTGTCAGCACCTCAAGGCCAATCCGGAAACAAGAGACATTCCTATCATCTTCCTGACCGCGAAGACCGAGGTGGAGGATGAGATGAAAGGCTTTGAACTTGGGGCTGTGGATTACATCACCAAGCCGATCAGCCCGCGCGTGGTGCTGGCGCGTGTGCAAACCCATTTACAGTTGAAGAGGACAAGCGATTACCTCAAGGATAAAAACGAATTTTTGGAAGCGGAGGTGCAGCGGCGTACCGAGGAAGTGATGGCCGTCCAGGAGGTTACGCTTTTGTCTATGGCATCCCTGACGGAAACGCGGGACAACGATACGGGCAACCATATCCGCCGCACCCAGTTCTATGTCAAGGCATTAGCGGAAAAGCTCCGCAACCATCCCAGGTTCAGTTCTTTTCTTGACGATGACAAAACCATTGACCTGCTTTTCAAATCGGTGCCGTTGCATGACATCGGCAAGGTCGGCGTTCCCGATCATGTCCTTCTTAAACCTGGACACTTCACTTCGGAAGAGTTTGAAACCATGAAGAACCACTGTAAATTGGGCCGCGACTCGATTATGGCAGCGGAACGGCAGTTGGGTGTGGAATTGCCTTTTCTTACCTATGCCAAGGAGATTTCCTATTCTCACCAGGAGAAGTGGGATGGAACCGGCTACCCGGAAGGTCTGTCGGGCGATGACATTCCCATTTCCGGGCGTCTCATGGCTTTGGCGGACGTGTACGACGCCCTTATCTGCCGGCGCGTATATAAAGAAGGCATGTCCCATGAGAAGGCCGTCGCAATTATTATGGAAAGCAAAGGGAGTCATTTCGACCCCGATGTTGTGGATGCTTTTATGGAAATTACCGGTGAGTTTAAAGCAATTGCTGACAGCTATGAAGATCCGGCATGATGTCCTGTCTGTTGCAAAACAGATGGCGTATTGATATGAAACAAGTAGCCGAAGCAGAATACTAAATAGGGCATGTAATTATCGAGCAAGAAAAGGAGAAAATAATGGTTGATGCAAGCACTTACATAGAGAAACCGACGGTGCTGGTGGTCGATGATACGCCGGATAATCTGACCCTGATGAGCGGACTGCTCAAGGACCTCTACAAGGTAAAGATCGCCAACAACGGCGAGCGGGCCCTCAAGGTCGCGATGACGGGTACGCCCCCCGATATCATTCTTCTGGATATCATGATGCCCGTCATGGACGGATATGAGGCCTGCCGGCAACTGAAAGCCAACCCGGCAACAAGAGATATCCCCGTCATCTTCCTGACCGCCAAAGCTGAAATAGAAGACGAGATGAAGGGGTTTGAGCTCGGCGCCGTGGATTATATTACAAAACCGATCAGCCCGCCCGTTGTTATGGCCCGGGTGCAGACGCACCTGCAGTTGAAAAAAGTGCGGGATTACCTGAAAAATCAGAATGAATTCCTGGATGCGGAGGTTCAGCGGCGCACCGAGGAGGTCGTTGCCGTCCAGGAGGTGACCATTCTGGCCATGGCCTCGCTCGCGGAAACACGGGACAACGATACGGGGAATCACATCCGCCGCACCCAGTTCTATCTACGGGCCTTGGCGGAAAAGCTCCGCAAGCATGAACGCTTCTGTCATCTTCTCGATGATGGCAAGACCATCGACCTGCTGTTCAAATCGGCACCCCTCCACGATATCGGCAAGGTCGGCATCCCCGATAACATTCTTCTCAAACCGGGACGCTTCACACCCGAAGAATTCGAAATCATGAAATCCCATACCACCCTGGGGCGGGATGCAATTCTGGCGGCGGAGCGGCGACTGGGTTTGGAATTGCCTTTTTTGTCCTATGCCAAGGAGATTGCCTATTCCCACCAGGAGAAATGGGACGGCACGGGCTATCCGGAAGGCCTGTCGGGCGACGATATTCCCATCTCCGGGCGCCTGATGGCCGTAGCGGATGTCTATGACGCCCTTGTCTGCCGGCGCGTATATAAAGAAGGCATGCCCCATGAAAAGGCGGTGAATATCATCCTGGAGAGTAAAGGTACACATTTCGATCCCGATATGGTGGATGCCTTTATAGAAATAGCCGAGGATTTCAAAGCGATTGCCAAACAATACGAGGATACGGATCACGATCTGGCAAAACATGCAAAACAATAGCGGGGATTCTAATATTTATTGTAAAACTTAGAAGGTGACAAGCTATGGAAAAGAAAACTTACCTGGGGCTGGTGGTAAGAGAAACGGAAGAAAAAAAGTATGCACGGGCCATCGAGGAGCTGTCGATCGATGCCCTTCCCGCAGGGGATGTCCTCATCAGGGTGCTCTATTCGTCCCTGAACTACAAGGACATGCTCTCTGCAACAGGGAACAGTGGCGTAACGAAAAAATATCCCCACACGCCGGGAATCGATGCTGCGGGCATTGTTGAGTCCAGCAGTTCGGCGGAATTTAAGCCGGGCGATGAGGTGATCGTGACAAGCTATGACCTGGGCATGAACACGTCCGGGGGATTGGGGCAGTACATCCGGGTTCCGGCTGCATGGGTTGTCCGGAAGCCGGCCGGTCTGACGCTGCGCGAGAGCATGATCTTCGGAACGGCCGGTTTTACCGCCGCCCTTTCCGTGCTGCGCTTGACTGACTACGGCATCAAGGCCAAGGATGATGTCCTGGTGACCGGGGCTGCAGGCGGGGTCGGCGGTGTGGCGGTCTCCATGCTCTCTCACGCCGGATTCAATGTGACCGCCCTGAACAGTCTTCTGGATGAGCGGGTTTATCTCACGGAAATCGGCGCGGCAAACGTGATAGAGCCCGCTGATTTGATCGATGAAAGCGGGAGACCCCTGCTCAAAGACCGGTGGACGGGGTGTGTGGACACCCTGGGAGGGAATGTGCTCACCTCGGCAATCCGCTCGCTCCGAGCAAACGGCGCCATGACGTGCTGCGGTAATGTGGTGTCGCAAGAAATCCACCTGACGGTTTACCCTTTCATCCTGCGAGGGGTATCGTTGTTCGGGATAGATTCACAGAACTGTCCGATGCCGGTACGGCTCAGGGCTTGGGGCATGCTTGCGGGTGCGTGGAAATTCCCCTGGCTGGGGCGGCTTGCATCAGAGGTGCGCTTGAGCGGTGTGGAGGGCGCGCTTGACAAGATTCGGTCGGGAAACCACCAGGGACGGACTATCGTAAATCTGTGGGATTGAAACTGGCAAAGGATTAACAAGGGGTCGGTTCCATTTTTCTTTGGAACCAGCCCCTTTTTTTCTAAAACTCGTAGAGCTTTGCTCCCGGCACCACCGTAAATTTATGTGCGAGCAGCACGTCGATGGCTTTTTCGGGGGCGTCAAAACGGAAGATGATGACGGCGTTCTGGCCGCTTTTTTCCACAAAGGCATAAAGATATTCCACGTTGATGGCTTCTTTGTTTAAGACGTCCATGATGCTGTGCAGGCCGCCCGGCTGATCGGGAACTTCTACGGCGACGACGACCGTTTTACTGACCCGAAAGCCCGCGTCTTTGAGCACCTTGTTGGCTTTTTCCACGTCATTGACGATTAAACGCAAAATCCCGAAATCCACCGTTTCCGCAAGCGACAGAGTGCGGATATTGATGTTGTTCTCCTTCAGGACGCGCGTGGCGTGTTCAAGCGAGCCGGGTTTGTTTTCCAGAAAAACAGAGATTTGTTCTACCTTCATATGTTATTCCTCCACTTCCTTAAGTTCATCAAATGTTGCGTTTGTCGATGACTCTCTTGCTTTTGTCCCGCAAAGTTTGCGGAGCCACCAGTTTGACGCGCGGCGAGATGCTCAGGTAATCCTTCATATCCTTGACGATTCTTTTTTCAATGTTTTGCAACTCCTTAACGCCGCCCGATTCGCTGAAGAGTTTTTCACCGACTTCCACATGCAGCTCGACGGCATCCAGTGCTCCGACCTTATCAATAATGAGCTGGTAATCCGGTTCGACACCTTCAATCGCCTTGAGAATTGCTTCCACCTGAACGGGGAAAATATTGATGCCGCGGATGGTCAGCATGTCGTCACTTCTTTTCAGCACGCGTTCCATCCGGATATGCGTGCGGCCGCAGCGGCAGGGCTCGGTGATCAGGCGCGAAATATCGCCGGAACGGTAACGGACGAGCGGAAACGCTTCCTTGGTCAGGCTGGTAAAGACGAGTTCGCCTTCTTCTCCTTCGGGCAGAATCTTACCGGTTTCGGGGTTGATGGTTTCCACGATAAAATGATCTTCAAAGATGTGCATGCCGTGGCGGCCTTCCAGGCATTCCATGGCGAGTCCCGGTCCCATCATTTCCGACAGGCCGAAGATGTTGAGCGCTTTGATGCCGAAAGCGTTTTCTATGGCGTCGCGGGTGGCGTCGCTCCAGAGATCCCCTCCGAAGATGCCCACACGGAGCTGCAACGATTTCATATCCACGCCCATGGCCGTGCCTTCTTCCGCCAGATGCAGTGCGTAAGATGGGGTGGAACACAGAACGGTTGGCCCGAAATCTTGTAAAAGCGTGATTTGTCGTTTGGTGTTGCCGTCGGACATGGGAATGACGCTGGCGCCGATTTTTTCGATGCCGTAATGCAGGCCCAGCCCCCCGGGAGGCAGGCCATAGCTAAAGGCGTTATGAACAATATCGTTTTTGGTTAAACCC
>CAIVDK010000325.1 GCA_903904655.1 uncultured delta proteobacterium
AAGGCTAAAATGTGTGGGGGCAAAACGCCCAACAAAACCAGTTTATGATGATTTCAAACCTTTTCTAATGCTTGCACCTTCAACCTATTTACCTATTTCCTTAAACTTGATCGGATCGGTTGCGTAAAGGACGGCACGCTCGACACCTTCTTCGCGGAAACGATGAGTTTTTAGATAGTCGGGATTATTGGCCATCGACAGGAACGCTTTGCGCGATGGGTATTGCACCAGCATAAGCAAATCCCACGTTTCTTCGCCATTGAGCAACTCGTCGGGTTTCCCCAGATACAAGACCTTTCCTCCAACGCCTTCGACAAATCCTCCCGCTTCCCTGGTGTAGCGCGCGTAAGAGGCTTGACCTTCCACGCCTCTGAACTTCAGCAGATTAAGCATGACCACCGGCCCATCATTGGAATTCTTGGCCAATTTGCGGAATTCTTCGGGATTGGATTTAATTTCAGTCATTTTAGTGTCTCCTTCTTTGAAAATATTTCATGTAGGTGATCAATCATATCTTTTCAGTTCAAAAAGTTTTTTATTTTGCGTGGAAACGATGTGGTAGAAGCGGTCCTGCGGGATATAAATATAAGGAACATCAACGTCGCGCCGGTAAAGAAAATGTGACAGGATCAAACGATTAACAGCCTGATGGCCGACAATCATAATGTTTTCCGCGCGCCGGTTGAGAAAGAATGATTTTTTAATTCCCGCCTCGATTCTCGATTTCATCGTCGCGTAACTTTCACCCTCGGGATACACATAAGCGTATTTATGGGCTTCGCGCTCACGGAAGACCTGCGGCGCCTTTTTTTCAATCTCGGCATAGGTCATGCCCTCACAGATGCCGGCATTGATTTCATCAAACTCTTTGAGTGCGATAATCCGACAATCGCTTTGTTTTTCTGCGATAGCTTCCGCCGTTCTTTTAGTTCTCAGCTTGCTGCTGGTAAAGATGTAGGATATTTTCTTTTTGATAAAAAATTGCCCCAGGCCTTCGGCCTGTTCCCTTCCTTTGGAAGTCAAGCCGGAATCGCCGCCAATGCGGTCCTCCATGTTATACTCCGTTTGGGCATGCCGGATCAGAAAAAGATTTTTAACTTCGTCTGTGACCAGATAATCGCGCAGGCGTGCGTAAAGGGGAATCGCATCGGTATGCTTTTCTTCGATAATTTTGTTTTGCAGTGAATCCAGTCGGACATAATTTCTTTCCACATTCAGGGAAACATAGATCATTTTATAGTAATTAATTCTTTTCAAAAACTCCGCTTCCGCTGTTTTGTTGTCCAGTTGCGCGAACTCCGGCAGTTTCGTTTTTTCCAGAATACTCAGAGGCACAATATCATCATCATCATTCACGCACTCGATAAAGAACAGGGGATAGTCATCAAGATATTCCTCAATCATCTCCCGGCGACAACGGCCAGCGTTGGTTGCGTCCAGAATAGCCACCTGTCCGGAATCGCGCAGATAGGCCTTGGCTCTTTCCACATTCATGCGGGCGAATTTTTTTCTCAGCGCCACGGCCGCCGGATTATTCGGAGAATAAAACTCGGCGCAGGCTGTTTCCTTAAGCGGCCTGTAAATCCGGCGCAGATTGCCGTTATTGAAAATCCGGGTATGAATGTTATCTTTGTGGAAAGCCTCCCTCAAGCGCACGGCCAGTGTTGATTTGCCGCGAGCAGGTAGTCCCATCAGGACAATATATAGTTTGTCATCGCTCATAAACTTTCGACCACACCCTTGCTGTCCAAACTCCGTAGAGACATTGCATGCAACGTCTCTACGTTATCTGACCATTTTACGGCCGACGTCAAAAGCCTGCTCCAGAAGCTCCCGGTTTCCGGTCGCGGGCTTCTCTGCGCTGTCTGTATGAATAATTTTCCCTACAACATCCATGCCCAGACCGCTGCCGGTCATGCCGGTCAGATATATAATGGATTTCTGATATTGCACGGGATCGGGCGCGCCCTGAGAAATTGCCAGCGCGTAAGTTTTTCCCGGAGG
>CAIVDK010000326.1 GCA_903904655.1 uncultured delta proteobacterium
AGGTTAATCCTTTAAATCTTTGCGAATTCCAGATCCATAAACCGCATCCGTTCATTCCCGTTCAGGGTCACGATCTGGACCGCGTTGCCATTGTTACGGCCAAGCCCCCTAACCTTGCACAAGGTTTCGCTCAAAGGTTCGAGGACGTAGTAACCAAGGTTGATCGATAAAATCAGCAGGGAATCCGATATCAACAGTTCAGTTTGACTTCCAACCAACCTTAACGCCTCCGGCATCAGAGGGGAAATATCGATTGGACTCCTATTGGACAGGGCCCATTTGCCCAAACGTGCAATCCATGTGGATGAAACAGTCAGGGGCAAATAACGCTCACCCAATAGCGTGGCCTCTCCCCTGCTATGCGAAGCCATGATAAAACGACCTGAAACTGGCTTGAATTCCAATTGGGTTCCCTGGGAATCCGCTGGTGAAAAATATCCATTGGCCCGCTGGATCACCCTGAGCGGAGTTGCTAACGCACATGGCTGCCAACCCTTTTTCAAGCAAAATCTCCATGTGGCTGTTTGATGAGATGGTTGCTCCGTTATGCCAACACAAGGGGCCGGCATAGGTCTAATCCGCATCGGACAAAAACCAGGTCATCCCGAAGGATGAATCGAAATCCAGGGGAACATTCCCGTTTTGTCGGGTCAGCATGGCTGCAAGGGTTTGCGATGTAACAATTCTGCTCCCGTCTGCTTCGCCGCCGGCCAAGACCATGCGAAGATATTTGGACATGTCGGCAATCGATGCCCGAATGGCGCCTGTGGGCGGAATATTGATCTGGGGCGTAGGAACCTCGGTTCCAAGGTAATAGTTCCTGGAAATCATTGTTCCGGCCGGATGATCGTTGAGATAAAATGATGAAGAGGAGATGCCCATGCTCTGTGAAAAACCACTGGAGTACTCGGCGAAACCCATACCCGCCGCCAAAGTCCTTCCTTGGATGGACCAGAAGCTGGATCGGTGTAAGGGAAAGAACGATTGGGGGAAGTAAACTCCATACCTAAATCGGCACAGCGCACCCAAAGTGATGGTCACTCCGGGTGCGCTGTCCGCAATCAAAATTGTGACTGTTCCCAATTCACTGTAACAAGAAAGGACGTGGAGACGTATAGCATAATATCGATCCCCCCCCATTTTACTCTTTCCGTAAGAATGAAAAAAAAGACCTAAAGCGGTAAAAAAATAATTAGAACAGTTGAACAATAGATGGAAAGGATTCATGACGGTCGGGAGATTTTCTGCCGGGGCGAACGGGTCAGAGATATGGCACCCGTCCGACGCTCAGCACCATCATCCGCTTTGGGGCCATGGATTATATCATCCCCAGCGACCCGCGCTACGGGGATCTCTTCGTCACGAAAAACGAGGAGGGTGGATATTTCCGGGCTGGTTTCCTCCAGGCGGTTCCTCCGGCCGTACAGGCGTTTTTCCCTTCAGTTCCGCATTGACACATATCAATATCTCGTGTCGGGATAAGCCCCAGATCGGCAATCATTTCGTGATCCAGTTTACTGTCCCGGCCCGTGGTGGTCAGATAATTTCCGGTCATCAGAGAATTCGCCCCGGCGATAATGCCCAGCGGAAGAAGCTGACGCAGATTTTTCTCTTTGCCTCCGCATAATTTGATGTCCTTATCCGGGAGTATGAAGCGGAAAACCGCGATGGTCATGAGAATTTCCATCGGCGGCAACGGATGCAGATGGTCCAGAGGTGTGCCTTTGATCGGATTAAGGATATTGATCGGAATCGAATCGACATTCAGCGTGCGCAGTGTTGCGGCAAGCTCGATGCGGTGTGTGACGCTTTCGCCCATGCCGAAAAGCGCGCCCGCGCAAACGGATAAACCGGCAGCTTTGGCGACGCTAATCGTTTCCACATTTTCTTCATAGTCGTGTGTCGTGCAGATATTTTTAAAATAGCTGCGGGCCGTTTCCAGGTTGTGATGGTAGCGGTAAAGGCCTGCGTCTTTAAGCTCACGGGCTTTCGCCGAATCGATGATGCCCAGAGATGCGCAGGGATGTATCCCGATTTTGTTTATGCCGCGAACGGCTTTGAAAATTTCCGCCCATTCCTTTTTGACTTTCACGCGCTTGCCGCTGGTGACAATGCCGAAAAACTCCGCGCCGTCTTTTTTGGCCTGGCCGGCTTCAGCGATGATTTGTCCCGCCGGCTTGAGTGGATAAGAGGGAACATCGGTGGAATAGTGAGATGATTGCGCGCAGAATTTACAATCTTCGGAACAACGGCCTGATTTGGCGTTGGTGATGCCGCATAAAATAATGTGCTTTCCCTTAAAGTGTTCGCGGATTTCGGAGGCCGCGGCCAAAACGCGATACGGAACGCCGGACCCTTCAATAAAAAGTTCCAGGGCCTCCGCGGCGCTGATGCCTTTTCCCTTAATGGCTCTGTTCTTCAGATTATCGATCAAATCCATGGTCTTCTTTCCCTGTCTTTTGTCCTCGGGCGCTTCATAGATAAATAAAGATTGGCCCGTCAATATCACAATTTTAAATAAAAAAGAACAGGTGGGAGAAAATAACGTGCGGATGAAGGTCTTGCCGCCTGGCAGCTAAAACTTTCTTTCGTTGCTATACATATTGTCTTTTGATATGGCATCGTCAATTGATTAACGGGGCGCAGGCCTCTGAGCAATAGTAAATCTTCCGTAAGAATTGGAAAATATGAGTTTTATATATATCTTACTCGTTGTGCTCGGCATTACATCCTTTGCCTATCTTGCGAAGCTTTCAGCGAAAGACGGCGTATCATCCTTTGATTTTACCTTTGTGATGTTTGCCGCCGCCGGCGTTCTGGGCTATCTCTTTGCGGAATTTAATCAGGTGGCAACGGCAAGCTATACATTTGAACTATGCTCCGTTTCCGCAATAGCAGGAATCGGCGGAGCAACAGCCGTTTTCGTTTTTAATAAATCGTTACGGGTTGGTCATTTCGGTTACTCCAATGCAATTTACAGATCATCGTTTCTAATACCGGTTATTTTCAGTGTTATATTTTTCAGGGCAACGCTGAATATCATAACCATGACCGGAATATTATCCATATTAACGTCAATAGTTCTTGTCTCCTGGTCAAACAATGCTTTTGCCAAGGACAAGAACAGTAGTAACACGCTATGGTTTTTCATGATCATAGGTGCTTTTGCTTTAAGCGGTCTTCCAAGGATCGGACAGCTTTTGATAAGTCATTACAAATTCAATTCATTTGCATACCTCTTTATGTCGTACGCCGTCGGTTTTATTCTGCTGTTGATTTTCTTTCTGACCAGGCGGAAACGAGTGAAATCACGGGCTTTGTTTTATGGAATCCTTGCCGCTTTTGCAAGCTATGTCGGCGTATATTGCACCCTTGAAGCGCTAAAACTTATGCCTGCTGCGGTTGTGTTTCCCATTACGCTTAGCGCTCCGATTATGCTTGGTATGATCATTTCATTCAGTTACAGAGAAAAGATCAGGTTGGCTGGCTGGATAGGCGTTTTTATAGGCATATGTGGGATAACAATGCTCTCTCTTCAAATTTATACGAAATGATCAGAAAGAATAAGAAGGGCTTGACATTCTGCGACTTGACACTAAAATAAAGCATATTTTTTAAAGAGTTGGCTTTGCAAGCCGTCTGCCGCAATTATTGAACAGATGGAGGAGGGTATAAAACATGAAGAGAGTCTTGCTGTTTGTCGTAACCAATATCGCCGTGATTTTGGTTTTAAGTATTGTGGTGAATCTTCTCGGGATTGACCGGTTTCTCTACACCAACGGAATCAACTACTGGAACCTGCTGATTTTTGCCGGTATCTTCGGCTTTGGCGGTTCGTTCATTTCATTGGCGATTTCCAAGTGGATGGCCAAGTGGAGCACTGGCGCGCAGGTGATTATGCAGCCCCGTTCAGACATGGAAATCTGGCTGATGAGCACGGTGCAAAAGCAGGCCTCTCAGGCGGGTATTGGCATGCCGGACGTTGCTGTTTTTGAATCGGATTCACCCAACGCCTTTGCCACCGGCATGAATAAAAACAATGCCCTGGTGGCGGTCAGCACCGGTCTTTTGCGTACGATGAGGCGCGATGAAGTCGAAGCGGTGCTGGGTCATGAAATCAGCCACATCGCCAACGGGGATATGATCACGCTCAGCCTGATTCAGGGTGTCGTGAACACGTTTGTCATTTTTATTTCCCGCATCGTCGGGTATTTTGTGGATCGCGTGATTTTGAAAAATGAAGAAGGACACGGCCTGGGTTTCTTTATTACCACGATTGTTGCCCAGATCGTTTTCGGTATCCTGGCCAGCGTCATTGTGATGTGGTTCAGCCGGAAGAGGGAATACGTGGCGGACGCAGGCGGCGCTAATCTGGCGGGCACCGGCAGTATGATTGCCGCGCTGGAAAGTCTGCAGCGCAGCGCTCACGAGCCCCTGCCGGATCAGATGACCGCTTTCGGCATCAGCGGCAAACCGTCAAAACACGGGTTTAAGCTGCTTTTCATGACCCATCCCCCATTGGAAGACCGCATCGAAGCGTTGAAACGCTCGGTGGGCAGGTAGGTGATTGAGGAGTTAAGTGAAGAGTGAAAGCAGGGAACGCGCGCGTTCCCTGCTTTTTTACACATGATTCCGTAGTTGCAGTTCCAATGGGTGTGGATTCAGATAAATTTGCTCCCGAAGATAAGGCTGATCATATTTTCGCACATAATGGCCGATCAGGGTCAAAGGAACGATCAAGGGAAGAAAACCCCTCTGATAATGATCGATAATTTCGAGCAGCTCTTTTTTTTCATCGGCGGATAACTGTTCCTTGAAGTATCCCATCATATGTTGGAGTACATTGACATTTTTTTTCGGCGTGGTTTTCAGCTTCACCGCTTCCATCAGCAGCGTCTCATATTGCAAAAAGAGGTCTTGCATGCTGAGGCTTTTTTGCGAGGCGACCAGCTTTCCCATCGCCTGATAAAGCTTTGTGCTGTGCGATAAAAGCAATAATTTGTGGCGGGCATGAAAGTCCACCAGAGCGCCCCGGCTGGATTTCACGTTCCGGATTTCCCGCCACCGTTTGAGGGTGAAAATTCTTTCAATGAAATTTTCACGAAGGCCTGTATCGTGGAGCCGGCCTTCTTCTTCCACCGGCAGGAAGGGAAAGTGCTCCATGAAAATCCTGGCGAATATTCCCACGCCAGTCTTGGCGGGCATGCCTTTATCGTCATAGACTTTTACTCTTTCCATCCCGCTGGACGGCGAATCGCTTTTGAAAATAAAACCGCAAAGATTTTCCACCATAAGCTCGGCCACCCGCATTTTCGCCCAGCGGACCATCGTTTCTGTTTTATCCTCTCGGGTGCGGCGGGTTACCAGGCGCGGAGCATCCATTTTTCCTTCCAGCCGCATGGCCTCTCTGGGAATTCCCATGCCGCATTCAGCTTCCGGGCAGACCGGCACATACGCCACATACTGTCCCAGGGTTTCGCGAAGAAAACGGTCAAGTTTATGCCCACCATCATAACGGACAGGATTACCCAGAAGACATGAACTGATGCCGATTTTTATTTTTTCCATGACGATTCCTCCTTGCCTCCGCAATGTAGCAGTGGATAAATTTTATGTCAATAAATCAAAGATATTATATCGGGGAAGCCTGCCCGCAAGGCACAAAGTTTGTCCGGTTGGGCAAAAAAACTTCACAAAAATCATCCGATCGTGTAGAATTAAACCATATAAAAAAACTGCGATTTATTAAATCACCCTTAACGCTACAGGACCATTATGCGGAATATCATGTTGAATGACACACTAAGCTTCTTTTATTATATCGTGCTTTTCGCGATTTATTGCTTCATGGGATGGCTTATAGAGGTTATTTACCGGTCTATCACCCAGCGGAAGTTTGTCAATGCGGGATTCCTGTTTGGTCCTTTCATCCCCATTTACGGTCTGGGCGCTTTTGTGATTATTGTGATGCAGCATGTTTTTCAAAGCTGGCACCTTGTGCCGCTGTTTATTATTCTCGGTCTGGCTATCACCTGCCTGGAATACATGATTGGATTTCTTTCCGAAAAGATATTTAAACTAACCCTTTGGGATTACTCGGAAAACAGGTTTAATCTTCATGGCCACGTCTGTCTGCACTTTTCAATTATCTGGACATTGCTGGCATTGGCCTTCGTAACCTTTGTTCATCCGGAAGTATTTCGACGTGTGGTGTTGCTGAATGAAGGCTTTGCCAAAACTGCGGCGATCGCTTTCACGATCTATTTCTGCATCGACTACACTTTTTCCGTGATGTCCCTTGCCGCTTTTCGGAGAGGCGTCGCTTACCTTTATGAGGAATACTTCAACTTAAGCAGTACCGAAATTGAAGATAATCTAAAATCATTTCAGCGATTGCGCGAAGCTTTCCCTGACCTGAATAAGTATATTTATCAAAACATCAATAAGAAAATCAGAACCAGACTGAATTCTTTTTTAAAATCCATCCAGGATAAAATCATTCTGGAAATGGCCGGCAGGACGCCGTTTCAAGCAGAATACTACGAAACCGTGCAGGATATTCTCCAACATGAAGAGTTTTTAAAACTCAAAGATTATTTTCATCATAATTCTTCCATTTACGCCCATGTTCACGATGTGGCCTATTTTTCCTATCGGATATGTAAATATTTTAAAATGGATTACCGCTCTGCGGCTCGCGGCGCGTTGTTGCATGATTTTTTCCTGTATGACTGGCGCAATCATGATGTGCCGGATCTGCCCCGGAAAAAATTTCACGGGCTGGCGCATCCGACGATAGCCGTGGCCAACGCCAAAAAACATTTTTCGATCAATGACATTGAAGAGGATGTTATAAAAAAACATATGTGGCCGCTGACCATTGTACCGCCGAAATATAAGGAATCCTATATCGTTTCGTTTGCCGATAAGTATTTATCGTCCAAAGAATTTATCAATGAATATAAGAAAAGAATCAATCAGCGTCAGGAGAAAAGAGCGCATAAACGTAAGGAGAAAAAACATGATTGACAAAAGCAAGCGTTATAAACGGACTTGTGTGCCGTTGGAAGAGATAGCCGCCCTGCAGGGAAGAAAACTTGAATTCGACAGTATCGCTGAGATGTTTTTAACGCGCGTTCGGGATAATCCGAATGATCCGTTGGTCTATTATTACGACGATGTCGCAAGCTATGGGCAGGTGAACGATCGCGCCAATGCCGTTGCCCATTACCTGAAGGAAAAAGGCGTTCAAAAAGGCGATACCGTGTCCGTCATGATTTTGAACGCACCCGAAATTTATTACACGATGTTTGGCGCGCAAAAGCTCGGAGCCGTGACCGGCGCAGTCAATTACATGCTCAAGGGACCGGAAATCGCTTATGTGCTTGAAGATTCCCGGCCGAAGGTGGCGTTCGTCGGCAGCGACTACATGGAAGAATTTGCCAAGGGCTGGCGGATATCCGCGCACAAACCTGTTATTGTGGAGGTGGTGACCGATGTTGAACACACGGCCAGGATTGCCGAAACCACGCTTAAGGATATTCTCGGCGAATACCCTGCCGATGAATGTCTGGTGGCGCAATCGCTGGACGACCCGGTGATGCTTCTATATTCATCAGGTACGACCGGTATGCCCAAGGGCATATTGCTTTCCAACCGCAACGAACTGGCCATCTGCAAGGGTAAGGCGGTTTTCGGCACCAGTAGGCCGGGCGATGTTTTTATGATTATTCTGCCCATGTTTCACGTCAATCCGCTTTGCGTCTGGACGTATCCTATCATCTATCTGGGCTTGACGATCTGCATCCGCAAGTCCTTTTCTCCCAAGGATTTCTGGCCGTCGTTGATGCGCTACGGCGTGACCACCGTGCAGGGGGTGCCCGCGATGTATTCTTACATCTATAACGCTGTTGATCCTAAAACGATCGATTTCAATAAGCTGAAACTGCGGATGGCCTTTACCGGCGCAGCCCCCATGCCGGTCGAACTGATCCATGGCTTCAAGGAAAAATTTGGCGTTGAGGTTGTGGACGGTTACGGTCTGACGGAAGCAACCGGCGTTTCGACGACATCGTCGGGCATTCCGGAAAATATTGGTTCCATCGGCATGGCCTTCCCCGGCCTGGAAGTTGAAATCATGGACGACCACAACAGTATTCTGCCCTATGGCGAGCGCGGCGAGATCTGCGTCAAGGGCGACGCGGTTATGATCGGCTATCTCAATAAGCCCGAAGCCAATGCCGAGAGCCTCAAAGACGGCTGGCTGCACACCGGCGATATGGGGCACATGGATGAAATGGGCTACGTTTATATTTCCGGACGAATCAAGGAAATGATCAACCGGGGCGGCGAGAACATCTATCCGCGCGAAATCGAAATTCCGCTGGAGAAGCACCCGAAGATCGCCGAAGTCGCGGTGATCGGCGCGCCGGACGAGGCGCTCGGCGAGCGCGTCCGTGCCTGCGTCATTTTAAACGAAGGCTGCAACATGACGGCGGATGAAGTGAAAGACTATTTGCAGGATAAAATCGCCAAATACAAGCTGCCGGAATTTGTGGAGTTTATGAAGGACTTTCCGCGTAATCCCACGGGGAAGATATTAAAACAGGAGCTCAAAAAGACATTTGGAGGGGAAAGATGACTATTTATGATCAAAAACCCTGGCTGAAATTTTACGGCGACGTACCCGTATCCATCGATTATCCCCGTGTGACGATGGTTGAAGCGCTGATGCAGTCGGTGCAGCGTAACCCCGATACCATTGCTTACGATTTCATGGATTATTCATCCACCTACAAACAATTTGCCCGTGATATTGATCAGTGCGCGGCGGCTCTTGCCGCAGAGGGGCTCAAACAGGGCGATTGCCTGACGATTGCGCTGCCGACGATTCCGCAGGGGGTGATCGCCTTTTATGCCGTCAATAAAATCGGCGCGGTGGCCAGCATGATTCATCCGCTTTCGACCGCCAGGGAGATCGCCTTTTATCTCACGCTCAGCAAAAGCCACATGGCGCTGATTCTGGAGGATCATTACACCAAGTTCATGGAAGTGGAAAATGAAACAGGTCTTCAGACCCTGATTGTCACGAGTGTTGCCGATTCGATCAGCAGCGCTGCAGAAAAGCCTCTTCCGATGGAGCCTACCGATCCGATGGTGAAATCATGGCGCAGACTGATGGCCGGTTCTTATCCGCCCGCGCCGCCGTCCACCATGGGACCCGACGATATGGCGGCGATTCTCTACAGCGGCGGGACTACCGGGCAGCCCAAGGGCATTATGCTGTCCAACTATAACTTTATCAGTGAAGGCCTCATGACAGCGGCTTTCCGCAAGATCACGCATGGCGATAAGCACATGGTGATGGTGGCCAGCCTGCCGATCTTTCACGGTTTTGGTCTGGGCATCTGCTGCAACGCCATGTTCATCAGTGGTGGAACCAGCATTCTGGTTCCCACGTTCACGCCCGACACGCTGGCGGAAATCATTCACAAAAAGAAACCCACGGCCATCTCCGGCGTGCCAACGCTTTACGATGCTTTAATCCGCAGCCCGCTTCTGGAGAAGGCGGATTTAGGCTGTCTGTTGAGCGCCACCGTCGGTGCGGATACGCTGCCGCGAACCGTGAAGGAACGCTTTGAAGACATCGTTCGCAGGCGCGGCGGCAGCGTGCAGCTGGTGGAGGGCTACGGTTTGACCGAAGCGGTGACGGGCATCATGCTGACCCCGGCCAATGCCTACCGCGAGGGCAGCGTCGGCATTCCCTGCCCGAATATGGAAGCCAAAATCGTCAAATCCGGCACACAGGAGACGGTGCCGGCGGGCGAAGAAGGGGAACTGTGCATCAGCGGCCCCGCCGTGATGATGGGCTATCTGGAACAGCCCGAGGAGACGGCCAAAACGCTTCAGCGTCATGCCGACGGGAAAATCTGGCTTCACACCGGCGACATATTCTCGATGAGTGAGGAAGGTTTTTTTTACTTCAAACTACGGCTCAAGCGCATGATCAAATCCTCCGGCATGAATGTTTATCCC
>CAIVDK010000327.1 GCA_903904655.1 uncultured delta proteobacterium
ACCCGCTTTCCCCGTGGAAGAGGCTGGTTGGCAAGGACCTCGGCCACATCGAAGGCATGGAGGGTTTCCTGGACCCGGATCATTCCCACTTGTCTGCAGACTGCTTCAAAAATCTCGTCGGAACCAGACATAGAAGCCGTATGAGATTGCGCTGCCTTGCTCCCTGCAGCGGTGCGCCCGGCCTTAAAGATAATAAGGGGTTTTTTCTTTACGATGTCTTTTGCTAAATTCATAAAACGACTTCCGTCTTTGAAACCTTCTATGTAAAATACCAAAACCTT
Source organism: uncultured delta proteobacterium (assembly GCA_903904655.1). Lineage (GTDB taxonomy): Bacteria > Desulfobacterota > Syntrophia > Syntrophales > Smithellaceae > UBA8904. The sequence continues at coordinate 282 of CAIVDK010000327.1, forward strand.
CGTCTGTTTATCGGCGGCAAGATATTCCAAATAATCCGCCGCAGTAAGATCTGCTTGATTTCCTATGCTGATGAATTTGCTAAGCCCATATCCTTTGGCTACTGCAATCTCAGAGAGAGAAACGCCAAATGTTCCACTCTGTGAAACGAAGGCAATGGGTCCGGCCAAGGGCGCCTTCTCAAAAGACAGGTTCAGCATTTCCGCTGCACTCCATATACCCATGCCGTTTGGTCCCACAAAACGGACTCCCCCTTCCTGAGCAATGCGGACTACCTCATCCTCCAAGATCTTTCCTTCCTGTCCTACCTCGGCAAACCCGGCTGTAATCAATACGGCACCTTTAACGCCTTTCACCACACACTCCTTCATGACATTCGGAACTTGGGAAGCAGGCACGGTGATGACAGCAAGATCAATACTTTCCGGAATATCCAGAACACTTTTGTAAACAGGTAAATCGCCAATCTTCTCTTCTTTGTTGTTGACAGGGTAAATAGCCCCGCGATATCCCGTGCGCAAGGGACGATTTAACATTCTGAAACCCCATTTTGCGGGACTATTTGACGCTCCTATAACGGCGATCGATTTAGGTTTGAAAATGGGATCTAATTGTTCCACAATCGTTTTCACTAGAGGGCACCCCTTTCTTTCGATGATTTACGTTAAACACACTTGAGGGGAATTTTAAGAAAATTAAGAAAGGAAAGCGAAATTTCATCATTCCGTCATTATAAATCTTTTCATGAATTCCGCTCAAAATCAACCTAGATTCGGACAAATATATATCTCCTGGTTAGCATATTCATAGGCACGATAGTTGTTTTTATGGCTCGAGTCAATTGAATACCAAGTGTAATCTATGATTCATAGGGAAATGCGGCTTTAACGATGTCAGAACCTATGCATCAACAGGATGAACTGCACGTTAGCCCCATAGAGGCGCATTTTTTTTATCCCTACAAAATTACCGGCGTTTCATAGTATTTTGCATCGACATTCCCCGTCCGGTCATCCTTGAGCGCCAAGGGTAAGTATTCCAGAATATCAGACGCGGTGATGCCGTCCTGACCTTTTGCTGCTGCGGCCAGATCTCCGGCGTAGCCGTGCAGGAAGACGCCTTTACGCGCCGCCAGTTCCGGGCTCAATCCCTGGCCATGCATGGCCGCGATGCAGCCGGTCAGGACATCGCCGCTTCCGGCTGTCGCCATGCCGGGATTGCCGCTTAAATTGACATACACCCGTCCGTCCGGCATGCCGATTAGCGTATGCGCACCTTTCAGCGCGATGACGGCGTTGAGTTTTTGAGCGGTCTCCGTCAAAACACCGATTTTATCAGCATTCACTTCCGTAATCTTTTTGCCGGACAGCCGCGCCATTTCGCCTGCGTGAGGCGTCAAAATCGTCGCGGCTTTTCTTTTGAGCAAAATTTCGGGCCGCTCTGCGATGGCCGTCAAAGCGTCGCCGTCAATCAAAAGCGGTCTGGAAATAGCCGCGGCAAGCTCCCGCACCAGCTTCGTCGTTTCTTCCTGTAAAGACAGGCCGGGGCCTATCACCACCATGTTGGCCTTTTCTGCATGCGCGAGCAACTCCGGCTTGGACTTAAGTGACAGACTGAACGCCGCCGTTTCCCGTTGCGGCAGATAAACGATTTCGCGGCCTGACTGCGCGACAAATGGAATAATCGATGCCGGCGAGGCAAGCCTTGCGTAGCCTCCACCAGCCTTCAAAAACGACATGGCGGAAAAATACGGCGCACCAAAGTAGTTCGCGCCTCCGGCAATAAACAGAACATCTCCCATCGAGCCTTTGTAAGCTTCGGCAGGTCTGGGAGGCAATAAAATTCGGTCATTGGTCTGCACCGTCATATCCTCATGGTCATAAAGCGACGGCGGAAAAGAAATATGCGTCACGGTGAGCGCCCCGCAATGATCATATCCGGGGTAGAGCAGATTACCGATTTTCGGCAGACCAAACGTAATGGTGTAATCAGCCTTAACCGCGATACCCATGACCCGTCCCGTATCGCCGTTGATGCCAGAGGGGATATCCAGGCTCAGCACCTGCCGTCCGGAAGCATTGATCAGCGCGATCACATCGGCGGCCAGGCCTTTAACATCGCGATCCAGGCCCGTGCCGAAAATCGCATCAACAACGACATCGCAATGTAACGTTTCGATTCTTGCTTCTTCGGCTTTTGTCAACAGATGAACATCCAGAGAAATATTGCAAGCTATCTCATAGTTCGTTTTAGCGGCACCGGTATATTTTTTAGGCGACGCCACCAGAAACACTTTTACACTTCCGCCGCAGGAGTTGACCAGGCGCGCCACCGCCAGGCCGTCGCCGCCGTTATTACCCACACCACAGAAGATCACAAATTTCTTGCCGCAAATGCCGATTTGGCTTTTCAACAACGCGGCAGATGCCAACGCCGCGTTCTCCATAAGGATTTCTTCGGCAATGCCCAATCTTTCGATCGCGTGGCGATCCATCCCGCGCATTTGTTCAACGGTGGCCAGTTTCATATCTCTGTGTTCCTCCGAATTCAAGAATGGTGATGTAATTTTTCGCATTCAGTATAGAGTAATCGTGCTATAATTGACAACAGTAATTTTAAAGGAGGCATTATGGCGCCTGTATCGGATGTCATTCTAAAACGCTATTCGTGCCGGTCCTATGCGGACAGGCCCATCGAAGATTCAATTCTGCGACAATTTTCAGACACAGTTCATGGCCCCCATCTTGGACCCTTTGGTCATCAGCCACGATTTGAGCTCATCTCCATCGCGTCCATGTCCCGGGAGGAGTGGAAAAAGCTGGGCACCTACGGCGTGATTAAAAACGCGCGCCTTTTTCTCGCGGGGATTCTCCTGCCAGCACCGATGGCCGCAGAGGATTACGGCTACTGCAAGGAAAAACTCATTCTGAAGGCAACTGAACTGGGTCTGGGAACCTGCTGGCTGGGCGGCACGTTTGCGATCAGTGCATTTGGCCGGGCGGCCGGTGTGCGGGAAAAGGAAACGCTGCCCAGTGTCAGCCCCATAGGCTATGCGGCGGATCGCAGAAGCCTGACGGAACGGATTATGCGGCGCGTTGCCGGCTCCGACCATCGCAAACCCTGGCCGGAATTATTTTTCA
>CAIVDK010000328.1 GCA_903904655.1 uncultured delta proteobacterium
GGGCACACCGCAGGAAATCCGCCAAAATCCGGCTGTAATCAAAGCCTATCTGGGGGTTGAAGCCAGTGCTTAATTTAATTAATATTGAAACTTTTTACGGAAACATCCGCGCGCTCAAAGGAATATCGCTTTGCGTTAACCAGGGAGAAATCGTCGCGCTGATCGGCGCCAATGGCGCTGGAAAAACGACAACGCTGATGTCCATTTCCGGAATAGTACCGATAAGCTGTGGCCAGATTCTCTTTGAAGGAAAACCGATTGAAAATATGAACCCAGAGGATATTGTCGCCGCGGGCATTTCCCAGGTTCCTGAAGGAAGACGCATCTTCCCGCAGCTTAGTGTAATAGAAAATATGGAAATGGGTTCTTTTTTACGCAAAGATCATCAGGGAATAAAAAATGATCTGGAATACATCTTTGAGCTTTTTCCCATCCTGAGTAAGCGCAAGCACCAGGCAGGCGGCACTTTGAGTGGAGGAGAGCAACAAATGCTGGCAATATCGCGGGCGATGATGGCTAAGCCCCGCCTCCTGCTGCTGGATGAGCCTTCACTGGGCTTATCGCCTATAATGACAAAACAGATTTTCCAGATCATCAAAAAGATTAATACCGAACATAACACCACCATCTTTCTTGTGGAACAAAACGCCTACATGGCGCTGCAACTTTCCCATCGAGGTTATGTAATGGAAAACGGAACAATCACGATGACTGATGAGGCATCCAAACTGCTCACCGATGAAAACGTCAAAAAGGCATATCTGGGGATTTAATACCAAGTTGCTTTCAAACCCCGCTGTGAGACTGTGTCGCAATTGTCATTGCGAGCCAACTCTCAGGCGGCGTGGCAATCTCATAAACCGTTGATAGTATTGCGATTGCCACGTCGTCCAAGGGACTCCTCGCAATGACGAACGAAGATTGCGTCACAGTCTCACAGTGGGGTTTTGAAAGCTTACTTGGTATTATTTGGTGGGCGATGCGCGACTCGAACGCGCGGCATCTAGCTTCGGAGGCTAGCACTCTATCCAACTGAGCTAATCGCCCTTGTTGCAAGCTTCTACTCTATTTCATCAGAATCTACAATATATATAATTATGAACTACTACCTTGACTTTTGGATGTATGATCTTTGCCCAGATAATAATTTATCCAGGATGACGTTTGATAAAGATCCCAGTTGCAGGGCGGGATAATGCCTTTATCCAAGTGAATTTCCTCCCCGTGTTTCTTCAATCTGGCGTAGGCCCGGACATAGACACATTGCTTCTTGCCGGGATGGACTTCACACCACCCCTCAAAGCTTCCGCCGCAAGCTCCGTTGCGCTGGCTCTTCGGGCATTGCGACATTGGGCAAAGGTAGGCTACATCAATGAGGGCGCAATCTCCGCAGTCCTTGCAGTCAAAAATTAAGACCTTGGTCAAGTGTTCCAGTTTGTGAAAAAAGCGCTCAAGCCTTTTCCCTTCCACTCTGCGGCTGAGTTCCTTCATCAAGCCGTAAAGTTTCTTTTCCGGCTCAAACAGAAGTTTATGAAAGAGCCGCGAAAACCAATAGGAAAATCCGACATGAGCATCTAGCGGTCGAGACTGCCGCTCCGTGATCTTCTCTCGATTAAGTCTATTTTCCTGATCGAACTCAAAGTAATAAAAACCATCGGCAATAGAATGATCGAAGTGCCGGACAAGGTCAGTCCAAAGGGAGGCGAACTCTTCTCCCTGCCGGATAATTTCTTCCACTTGTTCATATTTGATATTGTGCCCGCCGATATGTACCCCACTGTACCCCATCCCCTTCAGGACCGCGTACATTCTGGCAGCGCGGAGAATTCTTGCCCCTTCTCCCTTATCGGAGTCGCTTCTCTCCCCATCTAGTTGTGCAAGTAATTTATCTGTGACGACTGATCCCGGCAGATCGTTACGATTCATCATTTTTGCCGCGCCGTACGGAAGAATATAAATGTTTCCCATAAGCGGAATGTCGAAACCGCTCTGCTTTATAAAAAGGAGCACTTCATGAAACTTTCGGGCATCATATCCCAGTTGCGTAACGATAAACTTAGCGCCGGCATCAATCTTCTTTTTGAGTTTGTAATACTGAACCATCTGCTCCGCTTCGGTCGCCTTGAACGGAGAAACAACAGCTCCGGCAAAAAAATCGCTTGGCTGGTGACGGACGTCACCTTTTACTCCCGGATATGTAAGCCCACGATTCATGTCCGTTATCAGTTGCAAGGCATGGATCGGATCTAGGTCAAAGACTGGTGCAGGTCTGCCTTGATAACCGGAGACAGGGTAATCGCCGCTCATAACCAGGAGGTTTCTGACCCCTGTACGATCCAGGGCGTAAAGTTGACTTTCGATTTGGCTGCGGTTCTTGTCTTTGCAGGTAAAGTGGACTAGAGGCTCGATACCCAGCTTGATAATTTCGCTGCCCATGAAATCGGCAGACATGGCCGGGCTTCCCCCCGGATTGTCGGTAACTGTCAGGGCAGAAATCTTACCCCCGGAAGCGGCCTGATTGGCCAGAGACAGGGCCTTTTCCTGGGCTGCTTCTCTTGCACCTCTTCCCGGCACCAGTTCCCATGTGACCGGGAACACGGCTGGATTCAATAAAGCATCTTTGAAACGATTTTCTTGCATAGACATCCTCTTTCCCTATAACTTTCACCGTTAGGAAAATGACATTATCGAAACTGCTTGTCAATATCTTTTCTATCATATTCTATCTATCTTGTTGCGTAAGAAAGATAAATTTGCTATTTTTAAGCCAATATTGTTGAAGGAAGCTATGATTAAAAATAAATGGTCACATAAAATATGTTTTGTTCTTACTATTTTTTTCGTTTGTTTGAATTCCGGTAATTGCTTTAGTTCAACCGAGATATCCAATGTCCGGTATTGGGCGGCTCCGGATCATACACGAATAGTCTTTGATCTCGATTCCGAACCAGTTTTTGAGGTCAAAGAGAATGGAAAAATCCTCGTTTTAAAGTTCACTGCCGCAACTTTTAATAAATCCATTCCCGCGGAAATAATTTTAAGCAAGCCCGGAATTAA
>CAIVDK010000329.1 GCA_903904655.1 uncultured delta proteobacterium
AAAGCCAATCTATTGCTCCAGAACGTTCTTATGGAAGTATATTTCGAGAACCAGACAAGACATTCGGGCAAGCCAAATCTGGAAGGTTTGCTCGATATGATAAGAAATTCCCCTGACAAATGGTGGTCCGGCGATGAACTTGCTGAAATATATCAGGTAAGCAAGGTCCATCTGAGGCGTCTTTTTCTGCACTCGACCGGAAAAACACCGAAAGAATATATCGATTCCGTCAAAATGAGCAAAGCCAGTGAAATGCTTGTCGGAACCGAACTGTCAATGCGCATCATATCGCAGAAACTCGGATACACAAATCCTTATCATTTCTCACACAGGTTCAAGGCCATAACAGGCGTTTCACCTGACAATTACAGGCGGACTCATTCGATGATGCTTGAGTCTGAAAAGTAGACGCAATCTCCCTGGCCCCTATTGCTATCAACTTAAGGATTGAATATCCAATATCGAACCTGGAGCAGCAAAGCCGTAACCAATTTTGTAACCACAGAACACACGGAATACACAGAAAAGTATATGCCACGAAACACACTAATCACACGAAAAACTCATAATTGTTAACTTTTTGCTAAGCAAAAACTTAACAATTGATTTTGTGAAAAACGTGCAAAAGAAACAAGAATATGACGGATTGTATTACGGAATGTCCAATAACGAAGTAAAAACTAAATGCATTTAGAATTCATTTCATTGGATGTTGGAAATTCCTTGTTGGATGTTGGGTGTTCAGATGAGTTTATTTTTTCCTTAGCTTGACAGGTATGCCCTAGCCCCTCAGTCTTTATCCTGCATCTCCAAAACTATGCGAACTTCGCGTCTTCTCCTTGCGAGCTTTGCGTTTAGGATTCAATGCCTTTACCGCGGAGTACGCTGAGATTAAGACGCAGCGTTCGCAAAGTGAAGAAGACTGATGGATTGCCAAAATTCGAAATACGAGTTTCGAGTTTGGGTAGCTGTCCAAGGAGTTCGCGGTTGAAACGGAAGTAAATCCGGAGCCGCGGCGGACCCGCAATCATCACAGCGAACTCTGGCGAATCCCTCACGCAAGTCGCCACACTTGATAAACTTGTCTGTCGCAATCCGCAAGGCTGGCCTGTAAAAACCGTATTTTGCGCCGTACCGCTCGGGGTAGACCTGCTCGAACTCATCATAATGGGCGGCGACAATTTTCCAGAAGGGAGACGCAGACGGGTTCCGTCTGCTGTAGAATTGGGGCTCGAACGCATGGTTTTACAGAGGCATCGCCATATAAATTAACAGTAGTTAGGCTAGCTCATATTAGTATATATAACGGCTCTCATCCTGAATTTATTGCAAAGGCGTATTAAAACACTTTCTCGCGAGCATTTAAAAAAAACTAACCGGGACCCTACTTGCCAGCGGTTGTCTCCTGCGGGCGGCTCGGGAGGAGGCTCTGCAAGGTCGGCTTCATGGCGTCCATCCATCGGAGAAACCCGGGCAGGGCCACGTGCAGCTGATCCGGCATCACCTCGCGAGGAATACTTCCATCCGGCTCGGCCAGGCTCGGCCCCACGTCGAGATAGAACACCCTTTTGCCATCGGCCAGATCCTTGAGCTTGGCATTGAGGGCGTGGATTCTTGCGTTTTTCGGATCATTGATGGCGGGGCCCCTGGGAAAGACGCCCAGAACGAGGACCTTTGCCTCCGGGGCCATTTCCTCCACCATTTTTACCAGCTTTTGGATGCCTCCGGCGATCTCTTCGGAAGTGAATGCGCCAGAGTTGTTCGTCCCGATCAGCAGGACGAGCGCCTTCAAGGGGGTGGCTTCCAGCGGGGTCCGCTGCAGGCGCCAGATGACGTTTTGCACCCGGTCTCCGCCGACTCCCAGATTGACCGGCCGGTAGGCCCCAAAATGTTTTTCCAACAACTCCTGGGGCCAGCGGGAGGTGATGGAATCTCCCAGAAAGACCAGCTCGGGCTTGCGAGCCAGGAGGGTTTCATTGAAAGCGGCCTGCTTGGCCTCGTAAGCCGCGCAGGTGCCGTCGGAATCATACTGCGGACCATAGGCGTCGATCGGCAGATGAAATGTGTTTTGCGGCGGGGCCGGGGATTTTCCGTCCGGCCATTCTTCCAGAATGTATCGGATGCCCCCCACGGCTCCCTTTTCCGATTTGGCCGGGCCGACGGCCACGGAAACCGTATCCCCCTTTTTGAGCGGCCCGAGCGCCTGCTGAAAAAGGGTCGGCACCGGGGCCATGGCGGCGGTGAGATCCTTCAGAAGAGTTCCGTTGAGGAAAATCTTTAGCTCCACGCCTGCTGCCACGTTTTTATTCTGGATGTTGCCATCATTGATCCAAACCGATCCGAGGGAATCCCGAGGCATGGTATACGATGCGATCAGATACCTTTTCGTTCCATTGGCGGGGCTCTTCGGCACCTGCGCCACCCCGTTCGAAGACAGGTTGGGAGCATCGTCCCGCAAGGCCCCGTTACCGTCCAACGCCCCGCGTTGCATCACGCGTCGTTCGCCGGGTTTTTTGCTATTCACAGCGGTTAAATCGCTGTATTTCGCCACCTGTTCCAGCGGCCCATCGGGGTTCCAAGCCACCCGCCAACCCTCCGGAGGTTTTTCGGAAATAGCCATTTGCCAAAAGCTGGCGATCACCTCGGACCGGGCCTCGGCGACCACAAACAAAGCGGCCAAAAACAAGACGGAAAAGCGGGAGAATTTCTGGAGTCTTTGGAGAGGGTTCATGGTTCGTAACAATACAAGGCACCGCCTTCTTTGTCACTCGGTAAGGGGCTGCTTCGTCCGGTCATCTGAAAATTAACCTGGATCCTGCTTGCCAGCGGTTGTCTCCTGCGGGCGGCTCGGGAGGAGGCTCTGCAAGATCGGCTTCATGGCATCCATCCATCTGAGAAACCCGGGCAGGGCCACATGCAGCTGATCCGGCATCACCTCGGGGGAAATACTTCCATCCGGCTCGGCCAGGCTCGGCCCCACATCGAGATAGAACACCTTTTTGCCATCGGCCAGATCCTTGAGCTTGGCATTGAGGGCGTCGACACTTGCGTTTCTCGGATCATGGATGGCGGGGCCCCTGGGAAAGACACCCAGAATGAGGACCTTTGCCTCCGGGGCCTTTTCCTCCACCATTTTTACCAGCTTTTGGATGCCTCCGGCGATCTCTTCGGAAGTGAATGCGCCAGAGTTGTTCGTCCCGATCAGCAGGACGAGCGCCT
>CAIVDK010000330.1 GCA_903904655.1 uncultured delta proteobacterium
GACCCAGTATCAGCAGCGTTGGGATCACGTACAGTGCATGTACGTCCAGCGTCCTGTCACGCGGATTCCGTATTTTTACAACGGCACATGTCACGGCTCCGCAAGAAACAAGATCGGCGTCAAAATATCCGTTCGCCGCACAAAAGCGCACCAAGAGCGCATCAGGGCAAAGGTCCTTAATGCCAGAGAGGATGAGATGGACCAGCGCTATAACCAAGCAAGCCAAGCTGAGGATTGCCATGAATAACAGCCTGCAAAGCGACAACAGCTGTTCCAAGGCATGGGCGGCCTGCCGAATTATGGATGGTGACATTGCCGCCGTCGCCACGAGATCAGGCTGTGCAACCCCCAGTGCGAGGCCTGCCTCTGGGACGGTGCCCCGGATGCACCGGCTTGCGTCCGCCAGCCCTTGCAGCATCCTGTTATGCTTTTCCATCTTTCAAAAAAATGTCATTAAATTTATAGGTTGACAGACCAAATTCTGATAGCTTTGAAATGCGGGTCTGAAAACCCAATGTGAAAGCCAACTTAAAAACATTCATTTTAACCGCCGCTGGAGCGAAGCCCTCCGACTTTAATTCGGCTTTCGGGCAACTTTTCAGTCGCTCCGGCGGCGGTTTATCTAAAGGAAATATCATATGTTCATGGCACTAAATGATGCCCGAAGCTCGGCCCAACCTGAATCCAACACCCGGTTCCCGACGAAGGTTGACACGAGAGTCACGTCTGTCACAAAGCTCAAGAAGAACTCGCCGCCCCCCACAGTAAAAACTCCGGGATTTAAGCTGGTGCTTAGAGTGCAGCAAGTCTTGGAGACCGACCGAGCCTCGCGCGAGCGCTTGGGGCAAAAAACTCATGAAATCCAGCACAAAAGTGGCGACATGGTTCCATTCGCGCCTGAGGTTGTGCAGGTTGCGCAAGCGCTGTTCGATGAGGGTTTTAAAAATGAAAAGGTCCCAATAAAAGCCGTCTTAAGGATGGCACTTAAATTCTTTTACCTCGCAGACAGTGCTGCGCCAGCCATCGAGAGCGATGACGACAACGAAATGCCTGTGACAGAAGAAAACTCCCCTAGCCTGTCCGACGATTCAGGCGTTCCGCTTGGCGATAGCCAGACAAGCAACTCTGATGCTGGAGATGCAACGCCAGATTCAGAGGAGCCAGCGCTGCCTGTAGAGCACACGCCGACTCCGGCTTTGGAATCTCGACGGCAGGAGATCGAAATTCTCTACGGCGATGCAAAAGGCGTTTATTTCGTCCACCCAGCCGCCAGTATGTTCCCGCTTGTCCAAGGTCCGGCCTATGACGAGATTTTGCGTTCTATTGACGCTGACGGCCAGCAGGAACCGTGTGTAATTGACGGCAAGACCTTCCTTGATGGTCGCCATCGCGTCATCATTCTTAACAAACTTGGACGTGCTCCTCGGATCATTCAGTTTGCCGAATTAAAAACCGAGTTGTCGCCAGAAGCTTGGATTATGACAAAGAATTTGCAGCGCCGCCATCTCACGGACGATCAGCGACTGGCGATAGCATCAAGGTTTCAGGCATGGAGTAAAAAGGCATCCAAGCGCCAGCGAGCATCTGCTGCCGCCGCAGAGTCGTCGCAAAATTCCAAAAAGGAGCACGACGACACTCACGAAGCGGAAGATAATCAAACTACAAATCCTGAAGAAACAGCCACTTCGGAATTTCGGCAGGATTCTGCCGAAAATGCTGGAAAGCGCAAGCGGGGCAGGCCCCCCGGTCAGCGCAGTGAAGCAAAGGCGCTGGCAAAGGAAACGAAGCAAAGCCGTTACCGTTCTCAGAAGATCAAGGAGATTGAAAAACAGTCGCCCGAACTGGCTGAGAAAATCGTGAATGGCCAAATAGGACTCAAGGAAGCCATACGCCAGTTAGAGCAACAGAAGCCGAAGTCGACTCAATCAGATCATCAGCCCAAGGCTGATGCTATGGCCAAGGCTGTCTCTAACGCCCAAAAATCGCTGTCAAAACTGGCGGCCAAACTGGATGAAAATGATCTGGAGGCTTTTTGGCAGCAAGTCGCTTCATTCGCAACCGATCAGATTAAAGCAGGTGAAGCATCCGAATGATGCTGTCATACCCTGTATGTGGTGGCTGCACTCGCCGAAAGCGCATAGTGCAGCCTGCCTCTCTCATCTGCGCGGTCCCGAAGCCAGTTTGCCGTTGGCTCTCGCAGCGCGCAGCTTTGCAGCAGATGGTCGCTCCAGAACGCCACGTTTCCGCTGGCCCAAAGCAACTGCCGCCGGATTTTTATAAAGGATGACATCTTTTTCCCGGCGAGCTGCCCAAAAAAGCCATTCACCGAAAGGCAGGTCACGGTAATTCTGCAAAAGCACCCTCCCCCTGCAAGCCCACATCACAGGAGCGACCTCTCCATCCGTAAGGACGACCAAGCGCCCTCGCCAGCAGTGTTTGCCGTGTAGCCAGCCGGTTAATCTGCGTGGCTGGCTCTTCGACGCCACGGACAGGTTCAGAGGTGCTTCCATGTGCCATTAGTCAGGAAATCGATGCCAGCGATGACAATCCCGATGGTAGGATGTAAATCTGCGTATTTGGTATCGTCAATTATACCGAGCGTGGAAATACTTGCTTCGAAACTGTTTCGGAAATACTACTTACGAGTAGGCTTATCACCTTTTCCGAGAGGAATCAAAGGCCGGTTCTTAATTATATACACAAAATCAACTACCGGGATTACCAAGCCAACTGTAAAAATACACAGAACAGGTATTGTCCACCATCTCTTATGGCCAACAATCATTCGATGGACACCCAACCAGCCAAGGAGCAAAGTTGTTGCTAGGAGAAGATTTTTATCTTCATATCTAAACTCACTTACTTTAGCTGTTTCATTCTTACCATGGCCATCCGTCGTTTCATACACGTTCAATCCTTCAATGTTTCGTTTAACATAAGAATCCATCATGCGTTTTTTTCGTTCAATTGATGATTTAAATAACTTTGCGCCCAACTTCTCGCAAGCAAAGTTTTTACTATACCGATCGAACCCATGTACTACAGTATAAAGTATAGTTAATAGCCCACATATTATACCATTGCTTTGATCATCTTTTGCCGCGCCGAAAGTTATTAAGCAACCAAGCGCAAACCATGGCCCGACTTGCAAAGTAGTTTTTTTTATGCAATACTTCTTTTTTTTATGAACAGCCTCAGCATCCGCAGGAAGTTTATTGGAGTGTGGGGTGTTATTCGCATTTACATAATATATCTCTCCTTTATACTTCAGCGTTACTAGTCCAACCAAGTGAAATGTGATATAATAATCGAAATCCGTCATCGTTGTATTGCAATCAAAATTTTCTATGGATGTGATTTCACGGGTCGTTTCATTTACATCATGACTTCCTTGCGGCGGAAGAATCTCATAGGCCTGTCTCACGGCATCTTTGTAATTGATCTCCGC
>CAIVDK010000331.1 GCA_903904655.1 uncultured delta proteobacterium
ACGTACTCGGGCAGGACGCGCACCGATTGTGCGGGACAGCAGGCCACCGGGTAAACAGGCGCGTAAACCTCCATGTCCTGGCGGTTGCCAAAGGCGCTTGATACGGACGTGGCAAAGAACTGGTTGGGCGAAGTCATGTAGGCAATTGCGCGGCCGTCTTTCTTCTTTCCGCCCTGAGAACCGTTAAAGACGATTTTTTCGATGAGATCGCCGTAGTCCGGTTTTCCGGTAATCCGGGCCAGCCAGGAAAATGTGTCGGCGTAGGTGGCAAAATTGCAATATTCGGTCTCAGAGGTGGCCCCGGGCGGGCTGAGCCATTCGTTGTTGGACGATGGAGCTCCGGTGCGTTGGAAACACTTGCGTATCACTTTGCGTACGGCCTGTTCACTGGCCTTGAGATAGTCACGCCTGCCGTTTGCCATGGAAAGAATCGCCGGCAGCGGCATCCAAATGCCGTAAGCCACCGCGTGTGCGGAATTGTAATCCAGGCGCGGATTGGCCAGCGCTGTCACGGAATTCGGACAAAATGGGTGTTGCTTCAGCCATGCCATATATTCTTCGGCCCAAATCAGTAGGCGGTGATCTCCGGTATGAAGATAGACGACGACCAAAGATTCAATGATCATCGACCCGACATACCATGTCTTGTGCTTTTTCCAGTTGGTAACAAACCAGAGCAGGCCGGATCGGCAGGCCTCCAGCACCTCGGTGCGGCCGGTGGCTTCGTAGAACGACATAAGCGCGCGGACAGCCCAGGCAACCCCGAAGGCGTTAAAATCTTGTTTGCGGTCATCGGAGCGGCGATACGAACCGATGTAGCCATCCGGTTCCTGGGCGGCGAGAACGCCTTTGACCCATTTTTCCGCTTTTTCCTTTAGCTCGGGATCATCCAGGGTGAAGGCCAGTTGCACCAGCCCGGTCCAGTAAGTCGCGGAGAGCTCAGAGCACCAGCCCACCTGCACGCCGCGTTTTCTGGAACGGGTTACAAATGGATTGCCGATCATGTCCGGTTCCAGCTCGTCCATGTGCCCGCCCATGCCGTCGGCTTCAACGCGCATCTGCCGGGCAAGCCAGCCTTTTGCCTTGATCGCTCCCAACGGCAACCGCTCCCAACGGCAATGAGCTTTTACAGGTTTTTCTGCAGCGGTTGTGTTCCCCACAGTATTCCTGGTAGCATATTTAGAGTTTAAGAGTTTATTTTCTGAAATATTTTTCATTTATTTTTTGACTCCAGTTCTGATATTTTTATTGTCATCGTTAAAGCCTCTCGTTTTCGTATTTATCCTTTTGGATTGCGGGCAAAGTCCACCTATTTCCGGAGCATCAAATCGCCCAATTGGTTGTTTCCTGAAATTATTCCGGGACAGTTTCCAACATTTTATTGAGAACGGGGCTCAGCACGTTCATCCATCTGTCAAAACCTGGTTTTGCAGGATGAAGTTTGTCCGGCATTATTTCTCTGCTTATGGTTCCGTCCGGTTCAAGTAACGCGTCTCTGACATCCAGATAAAAAACCGTCTTGTTGTCGGCCAGCATGGCTATCTGCGCATTGCTCTGACGGATTGTTTCATCAATGGGATCCTTGATTCCCGCGCCGCGCGGCAATATGCCTTGGAGCAGGATTGCACTTCCGGGTGTTTTTTCATGGAGTGCTTTAAGGAGTGCTCCAATACCCTTGGTTATTTCATCGGGAGTAAACCCGCCAGTGATGTTGTTGGTTCCTATCAGAATGACAACAACTTTAGGCTTGATCTGTTCGAAAGCCCCGCTTTGAACACGCCATAACACATTCTGTATCCAGTCTCCACCGCTACCCAGGTTTACCGGCCTGTATTTTCCAAATTTATCTTGCAGAAGTTCCGGGGGCCAGCGAGCCGTGATTGAATCCCCTACGAACACAAGTTCAGGCTTCTTGGAAAGCATCTCCGCGCACTGGGCTTTGTGTTGGTCCGAATAGCCTTTGTCCATTTTTCCGTCGGCTTCCAACTGTGGTGTAGCCTCAGTTATCGGAGGGGAGATGATATTAATCGGCTTGCCGGGCTTTCGCCCTGCCGGATAGTCCTCGATGGTGAAATGAAGTCTGCCGCCGCCTTTGTTCGATTTTCCACCTGGACCTACGGTTATGCGGATCGAATCACCTTTCTTAAGCTTGCCCAAGCTTTTCTGGAAAAGCTGGGCGAAACGATCCTTTTCTATCTGTGTCGAAAACTTCATCTCGTCATTCACATAGATTTTGAGGGTGGTCTCAGAAAAATACCTGTTTCTGAGATTCCCGTTGTTGATCCAGATCTCGCCAACTGAATCTTCCTGCATGGTGTATGATGCGATATAGAAACGTGCCATTCCGTCATTGTCTTTGATAGAAAAAACGTCCAGGACGCAGGTGTGGCTGGGCCTGTCTGCCCTTAATGCTCCGGCTTCGTCCGGCACTCCGTACATCTTTGATTTGTCATCATAGCTCAGTGGGATGTAGCCCTTGGAATCTCCTTCTTTGCCATTTGCGTTCCAGAAAAAGCCCCATCCGGGCGGCGGGTTCTTCATCGTAGCCGCGTTTCCATAAACAGCGATAATTTTCCCTTCGTCTTCGGCAAAGGCGGTTAGACCAGTCAAGAGAAATGCACACGTCAGCAAGAGCCGAGATAAATTAAACATTGGAAATCCTTGTTTTATTTTAGCGTTTGGAATCTGAAGGTTTGGAACTCGAAGCCTGCCGCTTGGCCGCTATTGATACAGTGAGGCGAGAGTGCCCCAAAATAATTGATATTTAGGGAGGTCTGCATTCCTCCACGTATATTCAGTAGAGCGAGATCCTACACCATCGACATGCCCGTCGAGAAAAGCAATGTTTGCGATTCCGGCATATATGTTGTTTGCTGGCCTGCCGTGCCTGTAGTCTATGCCGTCGACGCTGCTTATGAGTATATTTTGGGTTCCCAGGCCACCTCCAGCTCCAGTA
>CAIVDK010000332.1 GCA_903904655.1 uncultured delta proteobacterium
ACCATTGAAAAATCCAACATCCCGAAAATATACAAAGATCCTCTCCCTGCCAGTCCCTATATTCCTTTTGATAAACTATCGCATTATTATGTAAGTCTGCAGTTGCCCATCCCCTCAGGGCAGGCTATTCCAAGCAGCGTATCGCATCGCTTCTTTTTCAGAGATACAGTTCAGAATAAAAACATTACTTTAGAAGGTGGAACCTTTTCACCCCTGGCGCGCTTGAAACCTGTTGTCATCGCGTCACCTGTAAAAGGCAAGAACTGGTTATTCGTCAATCAGTCCACCATGGGTTACCATTTTAATTCCATGTTTTTTATCAATGGTAAAATTGGTACCGGCGAACGTTTTGCATTTGACAATCTGCAGTTTAGTGATGATCTGACTGAGTATTTTCATGGAGACCCCGCGAAAAATGAATCCTATTTCAACTACAGAAAACCGCTGTATGCTGTGGCGGACGGGAAGATTGTGGCAATGCGTGATGGTCTGCCGGAAAACGCCGGCAACGCACACGGGGTGACCTTCAAAGAGCCCATTGATCTGGCCGGCAATTACATCATCATGGATATCGGCAAAGAACGCTATGCCTTTTATGCTCACTGCTATCCAAACTCCATTAAAGTCAAGGTGGGGGATATCGTCAAAGAAGGCGACCTTCTGGCGCTGCTGGGCAATTCCGGCAACTCCGACGCTCCCCATCTGCATTTTCAGATTTGCGACGCGCCGGATTTCTTCATGTCGCGAGGCCTGCCTTTTGTCCTGAAAAAATACACCAAGATCGCCGAAGCCGGGCAAGACAAACTGCCGCCACCAAAGGATTATGTTAACGCCATGATGGAGGAGTTAACTATTATCAGTTTTGAGTGAGGATTTTTTACTATCCCATCTCCAGTAAAATCTTGTTCAGCTCTTTAATCTCATCACGCAGGCCGGCGGCTTTTTCGAATTCCAGATTCTTGGCCGCCTGCTTCATTGACACCGTCAGATTTTTAATGAGCGCCGGCAGATCTTCTTCTTTACCCGGAATGGTTCTGCCTTCGGCATCTGTAGGCACGGTCATATAATCGGCTTCGTAGATAGAACCCAGAATATTACTGATCGATTTTTTGATGGTTTCCGGCGTGATGTTGTTTTCTTCGTTGTACCTCGCCTGAATGACGCGGCGGCGCTTGGTTTCGTCCAGACAAGCCTGAATGGATTTGGTGATCTTGTCGGCATACATGATAACCTTGCCGCCAACGTTACGTGCGGCGCGTCCACTGGTCTGGATAAGCGATCGTTCGGACCGCAGGAATCCCTCCTTGTCCGCGTCGAGTATCGCCACCAGCGACACTTCGGGTATATCCAGACCTTCACGCAGAAGATTGACGCCGACCAGCACATCAAACTCTCCCAGACGCAGATCCCTAATGATACTGACACGCTCCAGCGTGTGAATATCGGAATGCAGGTAGCGCACGCGGATACCGAGGCCACTGTAATAGTCTGTTAAATTTTCCGCCATGCGTTTGGTCAGCGTGGTCACCAGAACTCTTTCCTCTTTTTTAACCCGCAGGCGTATTTCTTCAAGCAGATCATCCACCTGATGCTGGGCGGGTTTGATTTCGATTATTGGATCCATCAAGCCCGTAGGCCGAATGATTTGTTCCACGCGGATGCCATGCGCCTTTTCCATTTCATAGACGGCCGGTGTTGCTGAAATATAGATTCTCTGATTGGGCAGCGCTTCGTATTCTTCAAAGCGCAATGGCCGGTTATCCAACGCGGAAGGCAGCCGGAAACCATATTTGATCAGCGTTTCCTTGCGCGAACGATCGCCACGATACATGCCGCCCACTTGCGGCAGCGTGGCGTGACTTTCATCAATAATGATTAAAGCATCTTTCGGCAGATATTCCATAAGCGTCGGCGGCGGCTCACCGGGCTTGCGGCCGGTTAGATGGCGGGAATAATTTTCAATACCCTGGCAGTAGCCCATTTCTTCCATCATCTCCAGATCAAAGTTTGTGCGCTGCTCCAGGCGCTGCGCTTCCAGCAACATATTCTGTTCTTGATATCTGGCCAGTGTAAGAGCCAGTTCGGCACGGATGTCGGCCGTCGCTCGTTTGAGATTATCCTTGGTTGTCACATAGTGGCTGCCGGGATAAACGGCCGTTTTGGTAAGCGAACCGAGCTTCTTACCGCGCAGCGGATCAATCCAGTAAATGGCTTCAATCGTGTCGCCGAAAAATTCCACGCGCAGCGCCTGTTCATCTTCGTATGGCGGAAAGATTTCCACTACGTCACCGCGCACGCGAAATGTGCCGCGATGAAAGTCAATATCGTTTCGTTCATACTGGATTTCAATCAGCCGGTGCAGCAGATCTTCGCGGGAAATATCCTTCCCCACTTCCAATTGCACAATCATGCCCAGATAGGATTCGGGGGAACCCAGACCATAGATGCAGGAAACGCTGGCCACGATAATGACATCCCGGCGCGTCAGAAGCGCGTGCGTCGCCGCATGGCGCAGCTTGTCGATTTCCTCGTTAATCGCGGAATCCTTTTCAATGTAGGTATCGGTGGTCGGCAGATAAGCTTCGGGTTGATAGTAGTCGTAATAGCTGACAAAGTATTCCACGGCATTATCTGGAAAGAGGCCTTTGAATTCTTCGTACAGCTGCGCTGCCAGCGTTTTATTATGCGCAATAACCAGCGCCGAACGTCCGGCGCGCTCAATGACATTGGCAATGGTAAAGGTTTTACCGGAACCGGTAACGCCCAGGAGTACCTGATGTTGTCGGCCCTCTTGCAATCCAAGCGACAATTCACGAATAGCTTGCGGCTGATCGCCGGAGGGGATGAAATCTGTAATCAACGAAAATTTTTCCATAAAATTCTGATAACCATAAATGATTTCTGGATTGCCCGGTCTAGCCGGGCAATGACAAATTAATAATTTCGCTTATTATTTGCCGTGTTGCGCTTCACACCTTACGCCTCACGCTTCACTTGCCATTTACCCGGTAAGCAGTTTTAAGATATTCTTTGGCATCAACCTTTGCCGACCCCTCGGCGCCTTCTAGTTTCAACACCCGCTGATAATAGTCCGCTGCGTAGCTGCGTTCCTGACGGATGTCATGAATCATCCCTAAATACAGCAGGGACCGAGCCTGCGTACGCATATTATAAAAAGATTTGTCCTGAATAACTTTCTGAAAATATGACTCTGACCTTCCATATTCGCCCCGCTTAAAATGTATTCGTCCCATCAGTTGATAATAGCGCGGTTGAAGCTGAGGAACAAAGGGCGGCGTCCCGGCATGGATATTCTTCTCTATTTGTGAGGCAATGGCCTCGGCGTCGGCAAACCGGTGCAGCTCCAGCATGGCCAACCCATAGGTAAAATGGAAATTATAATTATTTGGGAATTTATTCCTCAAATCCTGAAGAATGGGCAACGCTTTGGTCGGTTGTTTTTCATAGTTCAGATAAACCGAAACCAGTTCGGCCCGAGCCATTTCACGCAAAAGATATCCTTTTTGCGCCGCTGTCTGTATCTCATGAAGGCCCTTTTCCCTGTTGCCCTCCGTAATCAGAAGAGAAGACAAGAAACCGGTCATGCCGGGAAAATGATCAATATGATAATGCAGGAGGCCCATGAGAAAATCGACATCATAATTATTGGGATCAATGGATTTGGCTGTCTCCAGATAACTCCAGATATTCGCCGTTTCCTGAGCCATGACCAGATATCGTTTTTCCTTAATGGCCCAGTAAACTTTGGCGATCTTGGCCAAGGCCATAGCGAGATACGCCTGGCTGTCTTTAGGGTGTTTGGCAATCCTTTTTTCTCCCCGGGCAAGCGCTTCTTCTGAAAAATACAAAATCGCATCTTTTTCTTTTTGACGTTGCTCAAGCGTGAAACACATTTCGTAAGCAAATAGATGCAGCATCGCTTCCAAGGCATATCCGGTCGGATTATCGGGTTCCAACTCCACGGCCTTTTTCAGATAGGCCTCGGCGGCGCTCGAATCGCTATTAAAAGATTTATTGATCCCTTGCAGAAGATTGGATTGAAAGCTGCCGATACGAAGCTCCGTCCCCCGCGTGTCGGCAGCAAAAACCGTAGTCGATATTGAAAGCCAAAATAGAAGAAAAAGAATGATGAATATTTTTTTCAACATATTGATTGAATGTCCCCAAATTCCGTATGGAGTTTTAACCGTAGCGCTGAGATTGCTTCGCCCCAACATGTCGGGACTCGCAATGACACTACCACCTGCTCTTGCTTTGTCATTGCGAGGGCGCAGCCCGCGGCAATCTCATGTTTCATCAAACAAATCTTTCCATCCGCTATTCATTTCTTCTATTAATTTTATCTTCTTTGCCCTTGAACCGCCCTTTATTTGTTTTTCCCTGGCAATAGCATTGTTTATGTCATCATAAATTTCGTAGAATAGCAGTTTATCTATGTTGTATCTTTTCGTAAAACCTTCCAATAATTTATTTTTATGTTCATAAACTCTTCTGTTCAAATCATTCGTAACGCCTGTGTAAAGGACAGCATTGTTTTTGTTCGTCATGATGTAAACATAAACTTGTTTATTCATGCAATATCCATTTAAAAATCAATGGTACTGAGATTGCCACGCCGACTGAGAGTCGGCTCGCAATGACATTTTTTTCATCATTTCACGCTTCACGCACTACGCTTCACGCTTCACAAAAACAACACCGGCTCCCTCAATATCGCCTCCCTCGCCCGGTATGCGCAGGCGGCTACTTCCGGATGCGTATCTTTGAGCGACGCGATCTGGCGCAAATTATCCGCTGTGCGCATAATGAGCGAAGCCATGTCACCTTCAGCAATGCCGGTGGTCTTGATGACATCATCCCAGTTGCGTCCCTGCGCCCAGTTGTACATCGCCACGCCCGCCGACGTAAAAAGCTTCGCGCTGACAAAACCCGCCGCCTCCAATCGATGTGAAAGCGGCTTCACGGCCAGAAG
>CAIVDK010000333.1 GCA_903904655.1 uncultured delta proteobacterium
ATATGTCGGGATAATAATCGGCGATCCTTTTCAAGGCGATATATCGGTCCTTGGCATGGACGACATAGTACTGATGGTGAACATTTTCCGCCCCCGTATTTTTGGTGCCCACCGTAATCGCCACGGGGTTCTTCATATAGCTCTGGGCGATACCCTCAATTTCCTTGGCCATGGTCGCTGAAAACAGCAAAACCCTTTTACTGGCTGGAGTTCCGGACAATATGGCGTTCAAATCTTCCTTAAATCCCATGTTCAGCATTTCATCCGCCTCATCCAGGACCAGCCAGCTGATGGCGGAGACATCAACCTTTTTCCGCTTCAACATATCAAGCATCCTGCCGGGGGTGGCCACAACTATCTGTGCGCCTGCGGCAATCTGCCTTATCTGGGTCAAAATACTGGCGCCCCCATAGATGGGCACAATATTCAAACCTTCCATATGTTTGGCAAAGTTGCTTAAGTCATCGGTGATCTGCATACAAAGTTCCCGGGTGGGGGCCAGGATCAGGGCCTGCGTTTTCGATGAAGATGGATCTACCTTTTGAATGATGGGTATGCCGAAGGCGGCCGTCTTACCTGTTCCCGTATGAGCCAGGGCGACGAGGTCCCTCGTCTCCTGTAATAGAAAAGGGATTACCTCCTCCTGGACGGGCATCGGAGTTTCGAAACCCATTTCCGTGATGGCCTTTAAAATTCTTTTGTCGATGCGTAACTCTTTGAATGTCATTGCTTTTTTAATCCGATCATTTATTGGTTTCAGGAGAGTGCAGTAGCGATAATGCAGGAGTCAACCCGGATACTACGGGGGTGCACAGGACAGATATATGGACTCACCAAGTACTTACTCATACACTTAGTCAACGGGGAAAGCAAATCTTTATCCATATTGTCAATATTCGCCTGGCAACCATGTCCGAAGAGGGCACAACGAAGTATGAAACGGAGGGCCTTTTGTCTTGACGGGCAACCGCAATATTTCCTATACTCCCCCCCAGAAATGAGGAAGCATGGTCATTGGAGGAGATACTCCTGCAAATAAAGCTTTGCGTTTGCCAAAACTGGTCGAGTCCGATCCGCGGGGTTCGCAAGTTCTCCGCAGCCTGACCGCTAACACGCAGCCTTTGTGGCGGGAGAGCGAGCTTGATGTACCCGTGACCAGGATGAATGTCGAACTGGCAGGGGCCTTGCGAAAAGCAGACGGTGCGGGACAATTGATCCGTGGCCTGGAGAGTGCGGAACGCTCGCTTGCAGCCGAGGAGCGGGGCCTGCGGATGGCAGATCGGCAAAGCGGCGTGACGCGGGGGGTACGAGTCTCCCGGTTGCTTCTCCTGGCAAACGACGGAGCCGAGCGCTTTTACCGGAATGTTGAGGCAATGCTCCATCGTAACGGCCCCCGGGTCTTGGCGGTCCTTCTTGAAATGGATGCCGGTGGGTTAGGAGAACTGCTGTTTGGTCCCGGCAGCATTGCCCGCTTGGTGATGTTGGAGCACAAGCAGGCCGTCGGTTCGGTACTCCTGGCGATGGTTGGGAATATAAGTCAAGAACCACCTGCCGGTTAAGCCCTAAACAATAAGGATATACTTATGAATGGAAATAGCCGGTCAAGCGTTAGATCTGGAGCGCATGTGAAGATCGTCCAGAAGCAAGACCAACTCGATGGTAAACTGACTGAAGGCATCGTCAAGGATGTTCTCACGAAATCACCCACTCACCCCCACGGGATCAAGGTGCGCCTGCAAAGCGGCATCGTCGGTAGAGTCAAAGAAATTATGGATGCCTGAAGAGTGAAGATATATGTCGATGCGGACGGATTTCCCGGC
>CAIVDK010000334.1 GCA_903904655.1 uncultured delta proteobacterium
CTGATGAGGCTGGAAGAGCCGGATGCGGGCAGCGCATATTTTAAAGATCAAAATATCTTTGCGCTGTCTTCCGACGGTTTAAAAACCTACCGTCGTCGCGTTCAGATGATTTTTCAGGATCCGTATTCGTCTCTCAATCCTCGAAAATCAGCTATCAGTATCATCCAGGAACCGCTCACCATACATCGGATGG
This sequence comes from uncultured delta proteobacterium, assembly GCA_903904655.1. Lineage (GTDB taxonomy): Bacteria > Desulfobacterota > Syntrophia > Syntrophales > Smithellaceae > UBA8904. The sequence continues at coordinate 194 of CAIVDK010000334.1, forward strand.
CCGGTCGTGAGCAAAACCGGGAAAGGGCGGCCCAACTGATGACTAAAGTCGGCTTAAGCCAGGAGCAGGCCAAACGTTATCCGCATGAGTTCAGCGGTGGGCAGAGGCAGCGCATCGGCATCGCGCGCGCGCTGGCGCTTCAGCCCTCGCTGGTCATCGCTGACGAACCGGTTTCCGCTCTCGACGCCTCTATTCAGGCGCAAATTCTGAATCTGCTCAAGGATCTGAAAAAAGACTTCGGTTTGACTTATTTGTTTATCTCACACGACCTCAATGTGATCCGTCATGTGTCCGACCGGATTGCCGTAATGTATCTTGGACACATCGTCGAACTGGCGGATAAGAATGATCTGTATTCGACGCCGCTTCATCCCTATACGCGAATGCTGCTTTCGGCCATGCCGTCCTGTGGTCCGCATAAGCCAAAGCGTGAAATCGCGATTCGAGGAGAGGCTTGGGATGCGGGCGATCAGGGGTGCATTTTCAAAAATCGTTGTGTCTATAAAATAGCAATTTGCGACGAAAAGCAGCCCCAACTTAAGCCATACCTGGAAAGGGGATTGTGCGCATGTCATCGCGCGGGGAAATTTTAAATGTTATGATTCAAGAAGAAAAAGTATTCTGGAAAAACGGTATGCTTGCCGGCGAAGGGTTATGGCGTAAGGCGGCCGGAGATGAAGGTGTTGTGATCTGCCATCCGCACCCGCTGATGGGCGGGTCCATGCACAACAATGTGGTGGAAACAATCCGTGATGTATTTTCGTCTTGCGGCTATTCCACATTACGATTTAATTTTCGCGGCGTTGAAGAGAGTACCGGCCGTTATGATGAAGGCAGGGGAGAAAAGCAGGATGTTGTATCGGCCTGTGAATTTATAAAAAGTCAAGGTGTCGAAAAAATAACTCTGGCCGGTTATTCTTTCGGGGCCTGGGTTTGCTGCCGCCTGCTTGCGGATAAACCTTCGATGATTGTTTCCACAATTTTAATTTCTCCCCCTCAAAAATATTTTGATTTTGATTGGGAGGGGATGGAAAATGCCATAGAATTGATGATCTGCGGAGATGGCGATCCGTTTTGCGACGTGGATGATTTAAGGAAGAACGCTGAATATATTCATTCAAAATTGACGGTGTGTCAGGCAACGGATCATTTTTATGCCGGACAGGAAACACTTTTAGCTGAATATTTAAAACAATACATTTATGAAAAAAAAGCTTGATTTTAATAAAAATGGTGTTATGTTCAAAACCAATGTGAGCGCATGAAGACTCACGATAGAAGCAATATATGGGTTTTTTGTTAGGAAATTGGTAGTGCTTAGATTGCTTTACAAAAAGAAAAATTAACCGCAGAGAATTCTTGAATTAAGAAAAGAATTTGTGCGGTTTTTTTAGTTTCTGAGGTCTTAAGCCGGAAGAAACAAATATTTGAAAGGGGGACTTTTAGCTTTGGCAGAAGGAAAAGTAAAGTGGTTCAATGAGAAGAAGGGGTTTGGTTTTATTGAAAACGATGAAGGCGGAGATGTTTTTGTTCATTATAGTGCCATTTCCGGAACCGGATTTAAGACTCTTTATGAGGGCCAGAGAATTCGTTTCGATGTTGAGCAGGGTAACAAGGGACCCAGCGCAACAAATGTTCAACCACTATAAATCATTCCATTTAATTAACATTAAGCAAAATGCCCCGTTTTACGGGGCATTTTTTGTGATTATTACGTGGCAAATCGTTTTAGCTCTTTTTGGGCGCTGAAATAGATAACAAAGAAAGCGATAACGGTGGCAATCGGCAGCGCTATCCACGCGCCCGTCAGCCCGAACCATGATGATAAGATGATTAATAGAGGAATCAGCAATATCGTGTCACGAAAGAAAAGTAAGTACATAGCCAGGGTTCCCTTGCCCAGACCGATAAACAGGTTAATGTAAATGGTAATGGGTGCGGCGAAAACAAGCACGGAAACGTAAATGCGCAAGGCCTTTGTGGCCATGACGATTAATGCGGGGTCTTTTGAGAAAATACCAACGATGGGTTGGGCAAAGACAGCCAGGAGAATCGAAGAAACTGCTGCGAAATAAGTGGCGACTTTTACCGAAACAGCGACAGTTTGTCGCAGGCGATGGTAGAGTTTGGCGCCCTGGCTGAAACCGATAACCGGCATGATCCCGAAGCCAATGCCGAAAAGAACCATAGTGATCAGACCATTCACGCGGAAACAGATACCCAGTGCGGCAATGGCCAGTGAACCGAAATGAGCCAGAACATGATTGTAAATAATTAAAACCAGCGTGATGATGAAGTTGGTGATGACGGACGGTAATCCGGTGGCGAAAATAGCCTTGATGATTGAAATATCAGGGAACAGGTATCTCCATTTTAATTCATATTTTGAAGATTTCAGTTGTAAAAAATAAATGGAAAAAAGGCTGGCGGAAAATTGCGCGATGACGGCAGCCAGCGCTGCGCCCTGTATTTCCAGACGCGGAAATGGGCCGATGCCGAAAATCAAAAGCGGGTCCAGAACCGCGCTGCAAATAGAGGAAATCAAAACAACGACCATCGATAAAACTGGCCGGCCTTCGGCGCGCAGTAAATTATTGGACATCATGGAAAAGAACAAAAAAGGCGCACTGAAAATAATAATATCCAGATAGGCGCGGCAAAGCGGCATAATTTCATCAAACGCACCAAAGAAAATAAGAATCGGATCACGGAAAAAAATAACAGCCAGGATAAGCGCTACACCAAAGAAAAAAGACAGAAAAAAAATCTGGCCGGCTGTCTGTTTTGCCTGTATAAGTTTTCCGGCTCCAAACATCCGGGCGGAAAAGGAACCGGCGCCCACACCGGTGCCGACGCCGATGGCCGCGAAAATCATCTGAATAGGAAAGCAAACCGTTAGAGCGGCCAGTGCCTGATGGCTTAATTGCGCAAGCCAGAATGTGTCGATGATATTGTAAACGGAAATAGCGATCATGGCGACAATCGACGGCCAACTCATTTTCAGAATCAGAGGGAAGATTGCTTCATTGGCCAGATCGAGTCTTTTGTTCATGCCCAAAAGGGTTACACGCAAAGAAAGAGAATTTCAAGACAATAGTCATGAGAAAAAATCTTATCGTCATACTGGGGCCGACCGCTTCCGGCAAAACAACGCTGGCAGTCAGACTGGCCGCTGATCTTCAGGGAGAAATTATCTCGGCGGATTCGCGTCAGGTTTATCGGGGGATGGATATCGGCACGGGTAAAGATTTGTCCGAGTTTCGGATGGACGGCGGAATCGTTCCCTATCATTTAATTGACATTATTGAACCGCAACAGGAGTTTAATCTATTTGAATTCCAGACGAGGTTTTATGAAATATTTAACAAACTGCAAGAAAAACAAATATTGCCTGTTCTTGTCGGCGGTACCGGTCTTTATTTGGAGTCCGTGCTTACTGGTTATGCCTTGCCGCAGGCCTTGCAAAATGAGCGCTTGAGAGAAGAGTTTGCTGGAAAATCGCAGGCCGAGCTTCAGGACATTCTTCTGGCCATAACGCCTCATTTGCATAATAAAACCGATCTTGAAGATAGGGATCGGCTCATTAGAAAAATTGAAATTGAAAAGGTCAGACAAAATCCGTCAGGCGAACAAAAGCAAAGGCCTTGCATCCATGCCGGAATATTTGGCATGCACTGGGAAAGATCCGTGCTGCGACAAAGAATTGCGGACCGGTTTAAGCAAAGAATGGCTGATGGAATGATTGAAGAGGTGTCCCGATTGCACTCGCTGGGCTTATCCTGGGAGCGGTTAGACAACTTTGGTTTGGAATATCGTTATATCGCCAGGTATCTGCAAAGCGCAATAACGAAGGATGAAATGACGTCGAAGCTTCAGATTGCCATCGGCCAATTTGCCAAAAGGCAGATGACGTGGTTTCGGCGTATGGAAAAAAAAGGTGTACGGATAGAGTGGGTTCCCGGAGGGGATTATGCCGCCCTGCATCGCCGGGTTTTAGAAATGTTGTCATGAAAAAAGCGTCTTTACTAAATGATTATCTGAACAGATACGCGGCGGGGCTTCACTGGAAACTACAAGCCGGGAATTTCGAAAATATTGAACAGGTTGTCGTTATTCCGGCTTATGCGGAAAAAGATCTGCTCTTTGCCACATTGGCGTCCATCGCCGCCAATGGCGACGCGTTTTTGGAAAAAGCCCTGATTCTCTTCGTGATCAACAATAAGGCGACCGCACCGATTGCCGATAAAGAAAACAATACGCAAACCCTCGCAATATTGAACGCATTGATCAAAAAGCAGTCCTTTAGTAAATTGGCGCTTACCGGTGATCTCCATGATTTATTGCAAAGAATAGCAGACAGGCCGTTAAAACTGGGCTACATGGATGCCTCTTCCCACGGTTTCGAAATTCCTCCCCGTGTCGGCGGCGTTGGTATGGCCCGCAAAATCGGTATGGACATGGCCCTACGCCTTTTGCAGAATTCCGATGAGCCGCGTCTCATCCTGAGCCTGGATGCGGATACGCTTGTTCAACCCGACTATTTATCGGCCATCCGGCATGTTTTTCTCTCTGGTAAAACTCAAACTGGCATCATTGCCTACGAGCACCAAATGCCTTTGGACAAAATCGAACGGGCTGCAATTTGTTGCTATGAAATCTTTCTACGCTATTGGGTATTAGGCCTGCGATACGCCCAATCGCCCTATGCTTTTTATTCGATCGGTTCAACCATTGTTACAACAGCTGATAGTTATCTGGCTGTTCGGGGAATGAATCGCCGCGAGGCGGGAGAGGATTTCTATTTCCTGAATAAACTGGCAAAAACAACTTCCATTAGCCAAATCAGCGAAACACGTGTCTATCCTTCCGCACGTATTTCTGCTCGGGTTCCCTTTGGCACTGGGGCCGCAGTTGAAAAAATTGTTTCCGGAGCGTGCCAAGAGCAACGCTTCTACGATCCCCGGATATTCATCATTCTGAAAGCATGGCTTGCCTTGATGAAGCAATCATTTGACCGCTCTGAGCATCAAATTCTCGCCAAAGCGCGGGATATCGATTCGGGGTTAGCATCATTTTTAGTCGCTCGTGGTTTTCTAGCGGTCTGGCCGAAAATCCGCCGTAACCTAAAGGATCAGAAGACCTACGAAAGACAGTTTCATTGTTGGTTTGACGGCTTTGAAACGTTAAAGCTGGTCAATAATCTCTCCAAAACGCTTTATCCGCGCATCAGTCTGGTTTCTGCATTGAAGATAATTCTGGAGATGTTGAATTGGGACTGTATCGGTGGGCTGTTTGATGAAAACTTTCCGGCACCGGAAGATGAAATGAGGATTCTGTTGTATCTTCGAGGCATGACCAATCGATGAACCGCCTTACTTCACGGGATAATCTTCTTGACTTGCCGGGATGATTTCGCATATAGCTCAAATGAAATTTTATGATCGTTAACTATCATCTGGAGGAAATTCATGAATAAAATCGTAATTAAAAGTGTTCTGACTGTTTTATGTGTCATTCTGATAGCCGTAATGGTTGGTTGCGGCAAAAAAGAAGAAGCTACCAAAGAACCCCCGAAGCAGGCGCAACAAAATACACAAACTGAATCGCCTCTTGGTCTGGATAAAGCCGTTATCACGCCGACCATTAAAGACCCCCCGCAAATCGAACCCAAGGATGTGGCGGTCAGTGTTGATGGCCTTGCTTTAAAAAAGGACGAACTGGCTAAAAGGATCACAGCAAAAATGATTCTTTATAAAAATAAAATCCCCGCAGACAAGAAGAAAGAAGCTCAGGATGGGTTAAAAAAGCAGTTGGTGGAAGAGTTTGTTTTGCGCACAATATTAAACAACGAAGCCAATAATAAAAATATTCTAGCCACGGATAAAGAAATTCAGGCGGCAACCAATCAAATCAAGGAAAATATTCCGCCCGATAAAAAAGTTGAAGATTTCTTCAAAGAGAACAATATTACCAGGGAGGATATTGCTCTGGGAATAAAAATTAGAAAACTGGTCGAAATGGAATCCGGCAAAAAAACTAAACCGACACAAAAAGAAATCAGTAAGTTTTTTACGGATAATCAGGAGAAGTTCACCACTCAGGAAAGCATCCACGTTCGTCATATCCTGGTTACGATTGATGCCAAAGATGATGAGAAAACGAAAGCCGAAAAGAAGGCCAAGATAGAAAACCTGCGCAAGCAGGTTTCAGAAGGCGCGGATTTTGCCGAAATAGCCAAAAGCAATTCCGATTGTCCCAGCAAGGAAAATGGCGGTGATCTGGGAGAAATCAAAAAAGGTCAGACGGTCAAACCTTTTGAAGATGCGGCGTTTTCACAGGATAAAAATGTGATCGGGCCGGTGGTGACCACGGAATTCGGCCATCACATTATTCAGGTTCTGGGACGAAGTCCCGAGAAAATCGTTCAATTAGATGAAGTAAAAGATAAAATAGCCCTGTATCTTGAGCAGCAAAAGCAGGGAGAGGTTTTTTCTCAGATGACGGCCAGGTTAAAGAAAAACGCGGTCATTGTTTATTACGAGAAGTAATGAGAGTTAAGAAAACAGGTTTGATTGATGAAGGTCTCTGGCTTTTAGGCACTGAAGAATCCTGTGTCTATTTGCTGGAGGGAAGCCGATCATCCATTTTGATCAGCGCCGGTTTGAGTTATATTCTGCCGGAATGTTTTCGGCAGATTGCTGCCTGGGGTATCAACGAAAAAAAAATCGATCATATTATTATTCTGCATGCTCATTTCGATCATGTCGGCGTGGTGCCTTTTTTAAAAAGAAAATGGCCGCATGTAACAGTTTACGCTTCATCCCGCGGGTGGGAAGTACTGGCGAATCCTAAAGCTATTTCGGTAATCAATGAATTCACGCTGAAAGTCTGCCGCAGAGTACGGGGCAGTTCCGATATTCTTTCTTCATTAGACTGGCAGTGGCGCGACGATGTACGCGGCGAACACTTAAAACAAAATAGTTGTATCGATCTGGGCGACAGACACGTTGAAGTTTATGAGACGCCCGGGCACTCATCCTGTTCGATTTCCGCCTATGTTCCTCAGTTAAAAGCTTTATTCCCGTCGGACGCGGCGGCCATTCCTTATCAAGATGAGTATGTCATTGCGGCTGGGTCAAGTTTCGATGCCTATCAGCAAAGCCTGGATATGCTGGCTGGGCTGGATGTTCAACTGCTATGCGCGGATCATTACGGCTATATCACCGGAGAAGAGGCAACTCGCTATATTGCGCAAAGTAAAAGCGCGGCAGGTCAAATGATTGATAAGCTGCATCTGGCGCTGCGCAAGGAGGGTGGCGTCGAGCCTGCGGCGGCACGATTGGTTAAACTTCATTTCGAGCGATGGCCTGATTACTTCGTTCATCCGGATATTTTGCTTAGCACTTATGCGCAAATGTTAAAGCAGTTTACCCATTCTGACGAGCAGGTCTTTATTTAAAGCTGTGCTCCGCATCCGGGAAAGCGCTTGTTTTCACATCCTGGATGTAGCGCTTGACGGCATTTTTGATTTCCAGATTTAAATTAACATATTTTTTAACAAACTTCGGCGTCATTCTGTCATACAGTCCCAACATGTCGTTAACGACCAGAACCTGCCCGTCACAATGAACACCGGCGCCGATGCCGATGGTGGGAATGTTCAGCGCGGCGGTAATCTCCGTCGCCAGTTTTTCGGGCACGCATTCCAGTACCACTGAAAAAGCGCCCGCTTCTTCCAGAATGATGGCGTCCTGTAACATTTTTTCAGCTGCGTCTTCTTTTTTACCCTGAACTTTGTAACCACCCAACTGGTGGACTGATTGCGGTGTTAATCCCAGATGAGCCATGACGGGAATTCCCGCATAGGTCATTTTATGGACGATTTCCGCGTGTTCCCGACCACCTTCCAGTTTGACCGCCTGAGCGTCGGCTTCTTTTAAAAAGCGTCCGGCATTGGCCAGCGCCGCCTCAGGAGATACCTGATAGGATAAAAATGGCATATCCGCGACAATCATGGCTTTGTGCGCGCCGCGGGCAACCGCTTGTGTATGATGCAGCATATCTTCCATGGTTACGGGAAGCGTCGAGTCGTAGCCCAGCACCACCATGCCCAGGGAATCACCCACCAGGATAATATCGATATCGCTTTCATCAAGAATGGCAGCCATCCCGTAATCGTAAGCCGTCAGCATGGTTATTTTTTCTCCCTGCGTTTTCATTTTTTTAATGTCGAGGATGGTTTTCCGGCTGATCTTATTTTGTGTGCTCATTTTTTACTCCTTTCAACAGTTCCATGATGTTTTTGGCCTGACTGGCACTCAACGTTCCTTTTTGGCGCGCAAGTTTCACCGCAACTGTTCCCATAGTGGTGTACAAAGATGAGTAATCGGGAAGATGGCGGGCCATAGCATTAATATGTTTTTGAACAGTCCCCGCATCGCCGCGGGCAATCGGTCCTGTAAGCGCCCTTGGGCAACCCTGTTTTTCAATGTTTTTCAGACTTCCATAAACCAGAGGCAGGTAGGCCTTGCGGGCATCCTTATCAGCAAAACCGATGGATAAATAAATCGATTCGACGACGCTCATCAATGAGACCAGATAATTCGATGCAATGCAGGCCGCCGCGTGATAAAGAGGCTTTTGTTCAGGGGAAATATAGATGGGAATGCCCCGGAGGTCACGGACAATATCCGCAGAGAGTTTTTTTGCACCTTCGGCGGCCGTTACGCCAAAATAGCTGCCGGGAATGTTTTGGATCGCACTGTCGATGGAAGCAAAGCTTTGCAGGGGATGAATGCTGGCGACGGAGGCCCCGGCCCGAGCGGCAGGTTCAAGAAGATCAAGCCCTCCCGCGCCGCTCATATGAAATACCTTTTTCCCTCTGACGGAAGAACCGGCGACGATTTCCGCGCAGACAGACCCGATACGGTCATCAGGCGTTGTAATCAAAAGGCAATCGGCATGATCCGCCGCCTGTGCGGGATGTCGGAAACACACAGCCCCTGTATAGGATTGTGCTCTTTTCAAATGAGCGGCAGAAAGATCGGCCATGGCTGTAATGTCATGGCCGGCTTTTCTCAAAAGAAATCCAATGGCCGTTCCAACCATTCCCGCGCCGATAACGGCAAACTTCAATGATTGTTTTTTCCTCGTCATCCCTAGTTCTCCATAAAAAAAGGCCTTCCACAGCGTGAGGAAGACCCGAATCCGACAGTTTTGTTGACGACCGTCTCAGTCTATTACCAGTGATCCAAGCGGTGGGTTATTTTCTAACATACACCGGCGTTGCCGTCAAATGATATTTCCTAATCCCGTCCCAACAAAGAACCTTGTTTTTAGAGGGCCTCTCAGCTATACAACGACAGGGAGAACAACATGAAAAAAGTGGATTTAATGATATTTGATTTTGACGGCACGCTCGCCGATACGGGGGCAGACCTTGTTTCCTCCATTAATCAGACGTTGACGTCCATGCGGCTTGATCCAAGATCGCCTGAAGAAATCATCAGCTTTGTAGGTGACGGCGTTAAGAAATTGATGGAAAGATCACTAGGAGAGAATAACAAGGGACGGCTGCAAGAAGCGATGAGCATTTTCAGCGGCCATTATGAAAAGCATCTTCTGGATCAAACCGTTCTTTGCCCGCATATCGAAGATGTGTTGAAGTATTTTAATCATAAAATGAAGGTGATTCTGACCAATAAACGTTATCATTTAACCCTAGCCATCGCCCGTGGGCTTCACATTGATCGGTATTTCATGGAGATTGTGGGCGCGGATTCCACACCGTTTCAGAAACCGGATCAGCGCGTGGTTGAATATCTGCTGGATAAATATAATGTGGCGGCACAGAAAGCTGTGATCATCGGTGATGGCGTCAATGATATCGCGGTGGCTAAAAATGCGGGGATTTTGTCTTGCGCCTATTTAAGCGGGCTGGGCGACAAAAAGACGCTGCTTACGATGGAAGCCGATTTTTATTGTGAGGATCTCATGGAAATCAATTCTCTGTTTCAATGATGATGATTAAGAAAATTGAGCAAACCATAAATAAATATTTTCTGCTGGAAAATGGCGACCGCGTTGTTGTCGCCTTATCCGGAGGCGCCGATTCCTGCGCGCTACTCTTGGGCCTTGTCTGTCTCGCTGACACGCATTGTCTGAAATTAGTTGTTGCCCATTTCAATCATGGGTTGCGTCACGAGGAATCAGACGGAGATGAGCAATTTTGCCGCACCCTGGCGCAAAAATACGGTCTGCTTTTTGTCACGGAAAAGATGTGTCATCCCTCCATTCCCAAAGGTGTATCACCGGAAGATTTTTTCCGGCGGGAACGGTATCGGTTTTTGGATAAAGTTGCTGCGGATTATGGGGCGAATAAAATTGCTTTTGGTCATCATCTGCACGATCAGGCGGAAACTGTCTTGCTCAACATTTTGCGTGGCAGCGGTCTCGATGGCCTCAAAGGTTTTCTGCCAATGCGGGAAAACAAGTATATTCGTCCGCTGATGGAGGTATCGCGGAAGGAAATTAACGAATTTCTCTCTAAGGACGGTTTTGAATATCGTCAGGACAGTTCCAATAACAGTATGGTTTATTTGCGAAATAAAATCCGCAAGGAGCTGATACCCTGCCTGAAAGAGAAATATAATCCCCAGATTGAACAAAACCTGGTACGGATGGCGGAGATCATTCGTAGAGACAATGAATTTATCTGCGGATATGTCAACGATATCCTGACATCGCCTCACATTCAAAAAAAGCAGAACGAAGTCTCCTTTTCCGCTGAATATTTTAAGACGCTCCACGCTTCTTTAGGCTACAGGCTTCTCAAGGCTCTCCTGGAAGGTCTGGCGCCGGACGGCAAAGGTTTTTCGTCTTCCCATATTCAATCGCTTGCCGATCTGGTGATCAACAGCGCATCGGGAAAAGAAATTTCATTGCCTTGTCGTCTGAAAGTTCAAAAGGAATATGACCGTATTGTTATTAAATCCGATGAGATAGGGAAAACACGGGATTACGAATATTTCATGACGATCCCCGGGATGATTGATTTAAAAGAAAGACGTATTATCTTATCTGCATGGTGGGGGACGGCAGATGATGTTGATTTTAACTGCATCGATAGGATTTATTTTGATGGGGATAAAATTAAAGAACCTCTCTCTATCCGGAATCGCAGAAACGGAGACTGGTTTGAGCCGCTGGGAACACTGGGATCACAAAAAATAAAGAAACTGTTCATTGACCGAAAGATACCAAGGCCGGAACGTGGACGCCTGGCATTGCTTGCCGATCAGGAATCCGTAATCTGGATTGAGAACATGCACCTAAGCGATAGGGTTAAAGTGTCGCCGGAAACAAAAAATGTCCTAATTCTGGAAATTAATTCCTCGTCACGAGGACTTAAACCCGCATAAGATAATATTTGAGTTAAATTGGATATTATTATAAAGGTCACCAATCACAGTTAATTTTAAGGAGAAAGATATTGAATCAGTTTCAAAAAAATATTGCACTTGTCCTGACGGTGCTTCTGGTCTTTTTGCTTGTCTGGCAGTTATTTAATCAGCAGAAGCCTAGCACGAAAGAAATTAATTACACGGAAATGTTATCCCACCTGAATAACGGCGAGATTGCGGAAGTCATCATCCAGGGGGACATCGTTACCGGCAAGCTGACTAGCGGCAATACATTTAAGACATACGCTCCTAAGGATGATGGGCTGGTTGGAATGTTCAGGGGAAAAAATGTAAAAATTACAGCCAAACCACTCGAAGAAAATCCATGGTATATGATTTTTATTTCCTGGTTTCCCATGCTTTTACTGATCGGAGTATGGATCTTCTTTATGCGTCAAATGCAGTCAGGCGGAGGAAAGGCGATGTCTTTTGGCAAAAGCAGGGCGCGCCTGGTTACTGACAAATCTAAAAAAGTGACGTTTGCCGATGTGGCCGGCGTCAATGAAGCCAAAGCTGAACTCGAAGAAGTGATCGACTTTTTAAAGGATCCCAAAAAATACACCAAACTGGGCGGCCGTATTCCCAAGGGATTGTTGCTGGTGGGGCCTCCCGGAACCGGCAAGACGCTTTTGGCGCGTGCGATTGCAGGTGAAGCCGATGTTCCCTTTCTGAGCATCAGCGGTTCTGATTTTGTGGAAATGTTTGTCGGTGTCGGTGCATCCCGCGTGCGGGATTTGTTTGGTCAGGCCAAGAAGAATGCGCCCTGTATCATCTTTATCGATGAAATTGATGCTGTGGGCCGTCACCGCGGCGCAGGCCTGGGCGGCGGCCATGACGAAAGAGAGCAAACCCTCAACCAATTGCTGGTGGAAATGGATGGCTTCGAGTCCAATGAAGGCGTGATCCTGGTTTCGGCAACCAACCGCCCCGATGTTCTGGATCCTGCGTTATTGCGTCCGGGACGTTTTGACAGACAGGTGGTTGTTCCTCTGCCGGATGTCAAAGGCCGGGAAAAAATATTTGAAGTACATGCGCGCAAGGCACCCATTGCGGAAGACGTCGATTTTGCGATTCTAGCCCGGGGAACGCCCGGCACGTCAGGTGCGGATATCGAGAACTTGGTCAATGAAGCGGTTTTAAATGCTGCCCGATTGAATAAAGAAAAAGTCAATATGGTGGACTTTGAATTCGCCAAAGACAAGGTTTTGATGGGCACTGAAAGAAGAAGCATGGTCATCAGCGACCAGGAAAAACGCAACACAGCCTATCATGAAGCCGGTCACACCCTGGTTGCCCGTCTGATTCCCGGAACCGATCCGATCCACAAAGTGACGATCATTCCGCGAGGCCGTGCGCTGGGATTGACCCAGCAGTTACCTATTGATGAGAAGCATACCTATCCCAGTCAATATCTGGAAGATAATATAGCCATATTGCTGGGTGGGCGAGCAGCCGAGGAAATTGTGCTGAAAGATTACACCACAGGCGCCGGAAATGATATTGAAAGAGCCACCAATCTTGCCCGGAAAATGGTGTGTGAATGGGGCATGAGTCAGACAATGGGTCCCCTGAGCTACGGCAAAAAAGAAGAGCAAATCTTTTTAGGTCGCGAATTTGCCACGCACAAGGATTATAGCGAGGATACGGCAAAACATATCGATGCGGAAGTTGTGTCTATCGTCAAGCGCAACTACGATAAAGCCATGTCGCTTTTAAACGAACATATTGAAATTCTGCACAGAATTTCCAGTGAACTTCTGGAAAAAGAAGTTCTCAATAGTGCTGAAATTGATGAAATCATCGGCAGCGCACTGCCTGTCCAACCGGCGGCGCAGACGTATTCGTGATAAATCATATATTTCCATCACTGAAAATGGTGAGGAATTTTGAAATTAGTTAAAATAGACAATTTTAACGAAGCTGTCGCACTATTAAAAAAAATAGGCGTTGATCCTTATGGGATCAACGCGATGGCAACCAAGACACAATCCATTAACATTCTTCTTTCGGCACAGCCATGTAAAGTAGCCAATATCCTCAAGCAGGAAATGCTGTCACTTGGCGCTGATGCTGCGGTGGCGCGAGGAAGCGTTGCCTGTAGTATCAACGCGACGGATGTGCTAATCATGGGGACGCTCAAACAAATCACTGCGCTCACTAAGAAAATAGAAAAACAGCCTTTTGGATTAAAGTTGATTGCAGAAGACATCCTGGATCTGCTCGGTAAAATTGCTCAAGATCGTTATGTTCTGAAAACATCACAACGTGAGATAACATTGGGTGAAAAAACATTGATCATGGGTATTTTAAATGTCACACCGGATTCATTTTCAGACGGCAACCTTTTCTTTAATCAGCAAAAAGCAATTGAACACTGTCTGCAAATGGTGGACGAGGGCGCTGACATTATCGATATCGGCGGGGAGTCTACAAGGCCCGGCGCAAAATCAGTTCCTGCGCGTCAGGAAATCGCCAGGGTCATTCCAATTGTTGAAAGCTTGTCTGGCAGGATTTCAATTCCCATATCCGTGGACACAACAAAATCGCAAGTGGCCCAGGCAGCTTTGTCTGCCGGTGCGGAAATCATCAATGACATCAGTGCGCTAGGTGGCGGCAAAAAAATGGCTTCTGTTGTAAAAAAGACCCAGGCCGCTTTAATTCTGATGCACATGAGAGGCAAACCGGAAAATATGCAAACCGGCAATCTGGTCTATAATGATTTAATGGAAGAGATTATTTGTTATCTCCAAAAGGGATGTCGAAAGGCATTTGCCGCAGGCATAGAAAAGGATCATTTGATTTTGGATCCGGGTATCGGTTTTGGAAAAACCCATAATGATAATTGCAAAATAATAAAAAATTTCGGCGTATTAAAAAGCCTGGGGCTGCCTTTGATGATCGGAACATCCCGTAAATCGTTTATCGGTCAGATCACGGGTGGAACACCGTCAGACAGACTGGAAGGAACAGCTGCAACCGTTGCCGCAGCCATCATGAACGGCTGTCATATTGTCCGCGTTCATGACGTGGTTGTCATGAAAAAAATTGCTGCCATGACGGACGCGATTATTCACGCTTAAGGAAAACCATGATATACGGAATCGGCATCGATTTAGTGGAAAACGACCGCATGAATAAAATTATTCAAAAATGGGGCGACAAGTTTTTGTGTCGAGTTTTTTCAGAAAGCGAGGTCGCCTATTGCGGTCATCATGCTCAGGCACATATTCATTATAGTGCCAGGTTTGCCGTAAAAGAGTCGTTTCTCAAGGCGATCGGTATCGGGTTAGGCAGAGGCGTTAAGTTAAACGAAATCGAAGTTGTTAATGAAGAAAGCGGTAAACCGAATCTGATGCTTTATGGCGGAGCGCAGGAACATTTTGTTCAAGCCGGAATCGAAACGATTCACCTGAGTATCACCCATACAAAAAAATACGCATCTGCGATGGTTTTACTGGAAAAATAATTATTAAATGATAAATTTACAGACATTCCAATGAAAGAAAATACGGCTCTTATTGAAATAGAATCGGAAAGTGCCGAGCAAACATTCGCAATAGGTTTCGCTATTGGAGAAAAGGCTGGGGAAGGGGATATCTTCGCGTTATCCGGCGAATTGGGCGCAGGCAAGACCTGCTTTACGGGCGGATTGGCGCGCGGTCTTGGTGTTGGCGAAAATTATACAATTACCAGCCCGACCTTTACCTTGATTAATGAGTATCCGGGGCGATGCCGGTTCTACCATTTTGATGTTTATCGGTTGAATCAAATTGGCGAACTGGATGATTTAGGTTATGATGAATATGTGTCAGGGAAAGGCGTGGTCGCCATTGAATGGGCGGAGAAAATCACCAACGCCTTACCGCCTGAAGCCGTATCGATTAAATTTATGTATATAGATGAAAACAGAAGGATAATAAGTATCAGCGGACCTCAAAAAAGAGTCCGGGACTTATTGAAAGATATCAAGAGGGAGGGTTAGACTATGGGATTGGTTGTCCAGAAATATGGTGGAACATCGGTAGCGAATGTTGAAAAGATAAAAAATGTAGCAGCCAAGGCGATCCGTGAGAAGAATGCAGGCCATGACGTTATTGTGGTGCTCTCCGCAATGGCCGGAGAAACAAACAGGCTGATTGATCTGGCGCATAGCGCTGCTGATTCTCCCGATAAAAGAGAGTATGACTCGTTGATTTCAACGGGGGAACAGGTAACGATTACCCTGCTGTCTATTGTGCTGAATTCGATGGGATATCCTTCTCGCTCCTTTCTGGGTTTTCAGGTCAGGATATTGACAGATAAAGCTTATCAGAAAGCGCGGATATCCATGATCGATACGGATATCATCCAGAAAGAACTAAAGAAGGGAACCATTGTTGTCGTTGCCGGATTTCAGGGCGTGGACGATGATAATAACATTACCACCCTGGGTCGAGGCGGTTCAGACACCAGCGCGGTGGCTTTGGCTGCAGCGCTTAATGCCGACCGATGCGACATATTCACGGATGTGGACGGCGTTTATACAACTGATCCCAACATCTGCGCTAACGCCAGAAGGCTGGATAGAATTTCCTACGACGAGATGCTGGAAATGGCCATGACCGGCGCGAAGGTTTTGCAACCTCGTTCCGTAGAAATGGCCAAAAAATACGATGTGCCTGTTTATGTCAAATCAACCTTTTCCGATGAAGGCGGAACACTTGTAACGAAGGAGGATAAAGAGATGGAGAGAGAAGTGCTGTCAGGAATTACATATGATCGTGATCAAGCGAAAATTACGGTTGTTCATATACCGGATAAACCGGGAATCGCGGCGAATTTGTTTACGCCTTTGTCGGAGCGAAATATCAGCGTCGATATGATCATTCAAAATGCCAGTGCGCAAGGTTATACGGATTTGACTTTCACCGTATCGAAAAAGGAGATGAAAGAAGCGCAGAAAATCGTTGAAGCGACAGCCAAAGAAATTGGCGCAAAAAGAGTGGAAGTGGACGATGAAGTCGCGAAAGTATCGATCATCGGCGTAGGCATGGTCAGTCATTCCGGTGTCGCGGCAAAAATGTTCCAAACCATGGCGGATGAAGGCATCAATATTATGATGATCAGCACGTCGGAAATTAAAATATCCTGTGTAATCCAAAGAAAATATACAGAATTGGCCGTCATGGTACTTCATGACGCCTTTCATCTGGAAAATAAAAAATGATGGTTTTTGAACGTCAGATAAAGGGAATAATTGCGGTATCCATGTTTTTAGCGTTTATTCCCTTTATCGTTTTTTTTACATCCTCTCTGATGAATTCAAAAAGTCCGGTTCTGTCCATATCCGATTCTAAGACACTCATTGTTGAAATCGTTTCCGAAAATGGAGAGTCCGGCGTCTTTTTTATTGAGCCGCGTACTTCGGTCAATCAAATGCTTTCACAACTGGGGTTAAGCAGGACAATCATGGAAAACATGCAACTGCAAAATGGAATGAAAGTACGTCTTGTCCCGGAGGAAGATTATCGAGGCATTGTTGTGGAGAAGATGGATGCCGCAAAAAGATTGGCGTTGGGTTTGCTTTTGGATATTAATCTGGCAGGCCGAGACGAATTAACGTTGATTCCCGGAGTTGGAGACGTGTTGGCTGCAAATATCGTAGCAGAACGGGAGAAAATTGGACGCTTTGATAAATTAGACCAGTTGATGGATATAAAAGGAATCAAGGGGAAAAAACTGTCGAAATTAAGACAATATCTCTATGTCGATCAGCTGTAAGCGCAGCTTGCGTCCCCCGCTCGCGTGACCTTCAGGTTAGGCGGGGTAGGGTGGCCTTTGGAGAGGCATGTAGCACAAGGTTTATGACTTGCCGTAAGACTCGTAAAAGGCAAGGACGCGCCTGATGTAATTTTGTGTTTCACGATAAGGCGGCACGCCGTAATTGTATTTTGCCACAGCCCCTTCGCCCGCATTATACGCGGCCAGCGCGAGCGTCAGGTTGCCTCTATAGAGATTCAGAAGATAACGCAGATAACGGGCGCCTCCTTCGATATTATCACCGGGATGAAAAACATCATCAACCTTCAGGGTGGAAGCGGTTTGAGGCATCAACTGCATGAGCCCCTTTGCGCCGGCACGCGAAACAGCCTGATGATTAAAATTTGATTCCGCTTTGATGACGGCTTTGATCAAGGCGACATCAAGATTAAACTTGCCGGCAGCTTGGCTGATAATTTTGTCATATTGACGGATATTGATGACTTTCGAAAAAAGTACTCTTTTTTCCTTCATGATTATAACGTATTTGGCTTGAGAATTGGAAGGTACGTTGGTCAGATGGATCACGCCGTCTGCATCCTCATATTTATAAATATCCGCATAAGAAGGAACAGCATGCGTAAGCAGCAATAAAGCTGAAAATAAGAAAAATGTCTGCAGCGTTCTAATTAACTTAAAATAATTTAGGTTTGTCTTGTAGATCATGGCTTTATCATACTTGAACGATGATTTTAGTACAAGAAGAAAATTTTCCACCTTTCCATGTAGACTTTTCAGTTCATTTATGATCGCCTATACATTTTATCGAATATAAAAGGAATAATCTTTATGGAGGAACCCTGCTTAATTTTTGTTTGTTCTTGACATGGTTTCACGATGGTGGTAATGACCTCAACACTTTACAGCACATCATG
Source organism: uncultured delta proteobacterium (assembly GCA_903904655.1). GTDB lineage: Bacteria > Desulfobacterota > Syntrophia > Syntrophales > Smithellaceae > UBA8904. Next base: position 18,330 of record CAIVDK010000334.1, read on the forward strand.
TCGGGGCGTGGCGCAGTCTGGTAGCGTATCTGAATGGGGTTCAGAGGGCCGGTGGTTCAAATCCACTCGCCCCGACCATTTTAACTCCTCCAAAAACACAACAGTTAGACAATATTTTTCAAAGCCTCTTTTAACGCATATTTTTCAATTTCATCACTTTTGTGACAGTTATATTTTTTGGTGCAGTAAGACCATTGAGTAAATTGACTGCGTTCCTCTTATGCTCCCCGCTTAGATGTGCATACCGAAGAGTCTGATGTGGTCGGGGTTAGCGAGACAACCTGATGAGCGAAATAAGCAATGACCCGATGTTGTTGTGGGTTATGGCTTCAGGCAGCCGCTTTCAGTTTTTCAAGTCCCTGCATATAAGCCTCATTCGGTGTTCGTTTGTCAAGCGATGAATGTTTCCGTTTCTCGTTGCAATGGATAAACCAGATTGTCAGGATCAAGGCCTTTTATGGCACTACCGAGAATGCAGTCAAAACCCAAATATGGATCGCCATCTCGGTTTATGTTCTCGTGGCGATCGTGGAGAAGGCCTTGAAATTGGACCAAAGTCTCTACACAATTCTACAGATTTTAAGCTTGACCCTTTTTGAGAAAACACCCATTTTTCAAGCATTTTCAAGTTTCAGCTACACAAGCCAGCAGGACTGTCCCAGTAACTAATTGAATCTATTAGATTAACGTTGGGACAGCAGTGAGCATATCTATATATAAACGTGCGCAGACTTATGTGCTTAAATCTTGGTTCTGCGTCCAAATGCTCATATCCTGCAAAGCACGCTTGACGTATAAAATATGTTTTTCTCTCTTCTTCATTCTTTTCACAGGCAAATGTTCGAGAATTCCGAAATTGATGTTCATGGGTTGGAAGTTCTTTGCTGACTGCGGAGATGTAATGTAGTTCAGGAGCGCGCCGATGGCTGTGCTTACCGGAGGCGGTTGGAGTTGTTTTCCTTCAAGGACTGACGCGGCGTTTAAGCCAGCCCAAAGCCCCATGGCTGTCGATTCCATGTAACCTTCCACACCGGTAATCTGACCGGCAAAGAAAATATTTTGATTCATTTTCATTTGCAGGGATGGTTGCAGCAGGGAAGGGGAGTTAATATAAGTATTGCGATGAATGCTTCCCATGCGGGCAAATTGCGAATTTTCCAGACCGGGAATCAGGCGGAAGATTCGTTCCTGTTCGGGCCAGGTCAGTTTGGTCTGAAAGCCGACTAGATTGAAAAGGCTGCCGGAAGTGTTTTCCCGACGCAGTTGAACAACGGCGTAAGGCATGGCGCCTGTATGCGGATTGATTAAGCCCACCGGTTTCATCGGGCCGAAGGCCAGCGTATCTTCACCACGCTCGGCCATAATTTCTATGGGCAGGCAGCCTTCAAAATGTTTTACTTCTTCAAACGATTTGGCGGCAACTTTTTCACCCACCAGCAATTCCTGCCGGAAGCGTTTATACTCTTTTTCAGAAAGCGGACAGTTGAGATAATCGGGCGTGCCTTTATCGTAGCGCGATGCCCAGTAAACCTTATCCATGTTGATAGAATCAGCTTCCACGATCGGCGCGATGGCATCATAAAAATAAAGATAAGAACCATCGAGCAGTGCATGAATGGACTGAGCCAACGCGTCGGAAGTAAGAGGGCCTGTGGCAATGATGGTTAAATCACCAGAGGGTATTTCGGTAATTTCCATCCGGCTCAATGTAAAATTCTTTTGTTGTAATAATTCTGCTTCGATTTTGCGGGCAAATTCTATACGATCCACAGCCAGAGCGGAGCCTGCCGCAACGGCTGTTTGATCGGCAACATACAGGATCAGGGAGTGAAGCCTGCGCAGTTCTTCTTTGAGCAGGCCGGGGGCACTGTCGGGACTGTTGGATTTGAGAGAATTGCTGCAAACCAGTTCTGCCAGGTGTTCCATTTTATGGGCAGGAGAAAACTTCTGCGGCTTCATTTCAAAAAGATGAACCGCATGTCCGCGTCGCAAAAGCTGCCATGCCGCTTCACAACCGGCTAAGCCGCCGCCGATGATGATGACGTCAGCGATTTTATTCACCTGATTTATTTTTAGGTGTTTTTTTGATGTTTTTACATTCGGGATAACCGGTGCAGCCCAGGAATTGACCGTAGCGGCCGCGCTTGACGGCCATCGGTTTTCCGCACAATTCGCAAACTTCATCGGTTGCCGGAGTTTCCTGCGTCGTCATCTTGCCGTCCTTGCCCATCTTCTTGATGTTTTTGCATTCGGGATAACCGGAACAGCCTAAAAACTGACCATAGCGGCCGCGTTTGATAGCCATCGGTTTGCCACACAATTCACAAACTTCATCGGTTGTCGGTGCTTCCTGCGCGATGATTTCACCGTTCTCGTTTTTCGCGGCGTTCATGGTATTCTTGCATTCCGGATAACCCGAGCAGGCCAGAAACTGTCCAAAACGGCCCTCTTTGACCGTCATGCTTTTGCCGCATTTATTGCATTTAATATCCGTTGTTTGTGTCTCCACGTGTTTTACCTTGCCGTTTTCATCATGCGTGAAATTCATGGTGTTTTTACATTCGGGATATTTGGAACAGCACAGAAATCGTCCATTTTTCCCCCATTTTATTACCATGGGTGAGTTACATTTTTCGCAGATGAGATCCGTTGGTGTTTCTTCCTGCTTAACATTTCTCATCTCATCTTTCGCTTTTTTCAGTTCATCAGCAAACGGTCCATAAAACTCTTTGAGGGTATCGACGCGTTTGCTGGTGCCGCCTTCAATGGCATCGAGCTTGTTTTCCATATCTGCCGTAAAGGTCATGTCAAGCACAGTGGGGAAACTTTTCACTAAAAGCTCCGTGACAACCGTGCCTAATTCCGTGGGGAAAAATTTGCCCTTATCCAGACGGGCATATTCACGATCCTGAATCGTGGAA
>CAIVDK010000335.1 GCA_903904655.1 uncultured delta proteobacterium
GGGGAAACGAAAGAATTTGTTTCTCTCAAAGGGGCGCAGCTCTCGGCTTGCATGAAGATAAATAAAGATAAACCCAAAAAGATTGCTTTTTTCGTCATATTGGATGATCTAAAGAAAGTTTTCATAGTCATAATCTTAAGCTCACAAATTTCTCATATTATTTTTGCTGGCGCATAAGGCGTCTGAAGATATTTTCTTGCTTCAACCTTTATCGTGTCTTAGAAAAAAACCCGGGCATCAACAATCGAGACGCCCTGACCATCAGGATGGACAATTACAGGATTCAGATCCATTTCACATATCTCTGGACATTTTGTCAAAAGTGTTGATACGCGGCAGATAACCTCGATCAAAGCTTTTATATCGGCCTTACCTTTGCCCCGAACACCCTGAAGAAGTGGGTAGGCCTTAAGTTCTTTGAGCATATCAGCGGCCTCCTTTTTTGTTACCGGTGCCAGGGCAATAGCCGTATCCTTAAATATTTCGATGAAGATTCCTCCCAGCCCGACAATAACAATAGGGCCGAATGCTTGATCCCGCCTGCCGCCGACAAAACATTCGATGCCCGGGGGCGCCATTTCCTGAACCAGAAAGCCATCGATTACAGGGCGCGGCTTCAGACGCTTCAATGTTTTTTCCATTTCGGCAATGGACGCTAGCAGATTTTTTCTGCTAACGATATTTATCACCACGCCACCGACATCGGATTTATGAGAGGCATCGCGCGAAACAAGCTTTAAAGCCACAGGGTATTTAATCGGGGTGCGGCCAACTGTTTTAGCATTTTTGATGACCATACTTTTTACCGGCTGCAATCCGGCAGCACAGCAAATGTTCAGAGCTTCATCAGTAAGGGGAATACGCGCTTCGGGCACGCAGTGTTCTCTGATTTCCGAAATCGAGTTCATGTCAACATCATAAGTTGGAACCTTACCTCTGGCATCTCGTGCTTTTTTTCGCTCATAATAATTTAATGAAACATGAAGAGCGGAGGCAGCCTCCAGCGGCGATGTGAAAGTTGGGTAGGGGTGATTTTGCGAAATATCAATAATTTCCTCGCGGGCGGAAATCATGGCTAGGCAGACAGGTTTTTGATATTTGGCAACGAGATTTTCTACACCCGTAAGGAAAGTCCGCGACATTTCAGCTTCAAAGTGAGCGGAATACACATGATTGAATAAAACGCCGTCATAATTCGGAAGCTTTAAAACCTCTTCAAGGATAGCGGTGAATATTGTGTAGTCAAATATTTCGCCCAAATCCAGAGGGTTCTGGTGTGCAATGATACGGGTATTATAAATGGTTTTGAGTTTTTCAATAAATGATAAAGGAAAGGGGCTGATATCAAAACCATATTTAGCACAGGCATCAGCGGAAAGAACCGCGTGACCGCCGGAGCGCGAAAGAACAGCGACGCGGCGTCCCTTCATCAGCGGGAGGCGGACAACCCTGATGGCGTTAATTAAATCCAGCTCATCTTCAATGCGGATTACCGCTGCCTGACGAAAAGAACTCTCCACCACTTCATCGTTATTCGATAGTGCGGTGGTGTGCGATTGGGCGATTTTCGCGCTTAAAGCGCTACGGTTTGCTTTTTGTACAAGTATCGGTTTTTCCGACTGCATGGCCAGATCAAAAAAGGCTCTTCCTCTTTTAAAACCTTCAAGATAAGTGGTGATTATTTCGGTCTTGTCATCATGGAGAAAATATTCAAGAAAATCAACTTCGTCAAGCTGAAGCTTGTTGCCTGTTGCCACAAATTTACCGGGCGTGATGCCGTAACCGCTAAAGGCGCGCAGGTAAGTCGCTCCAACGCCGCCACTCTGGGCAATAAGTCCTACGCGGCCACCGGTTGGCGTATCCTGAAAAAAAGTAAACGGCATCATCATTTTGATGTCATAATTAACTGTTCCGACGCAGTTCGGGCCAATGACCTTCATGCCGTATTTTTCGGCAACTTTGAGCACCTCTTTTTCCAGAGAGTAATCACCTTTAGAATATTCGCTAAATCCGCCCGATTCAATGACAATCCGCCGAATTCCCTTTTGGCCACAGGCTTCCATGAGAGCGGGGATGGTTTTGGCCGGCGTTAAGAAGATGGCGACATCAGGAGTTTCCGGAAGATCGGCA
>CAIVDK010000336.1 GCA_903904655.1 uncultured delta proteobacterium
TGATATGGCCGCCGAAATTGGTTCCTACCGGCATCAGGCAGAAAACCGACTGAAACCGATTTTCCATTTTATCCTCGACCAGTTCGGTCAGGAGCTAATTGATGTTTTCGGAAAATTAGATAAAAACAGTCATCTGGACGCGGCCACTCAGACCAATATGTGCTCCAAAGACGCTGCAGAAATAATTTTCCGTAATCCCCATCTTCCCGCCCTGGACTTCCTGGACAGGATCACGGCTGAAATTCTTTTCGACGTAGGCCGGATGCTGGGAGCATTATTAAACAATATTTCTTCTACGTATCCTATACGATGATCTTTCCGGCCTTGATTGCGGCATCTACTTTGCCTTTTTTCACAACCTGCTTCCCGTTGATGAAGACTGACTCTATGCCGGTTGGAGTCTTGCTGGTTTCGGTAAGCGTATTGTTATCGCGAATATTTTTCCAATTCAAAACCGTGATGTCGGCCGCAAGCCCTTCCCGCAGGAAACCACGATCCTTGATGCTATATCTCTGGGCTGTGGCACCGGACATTTTATAGACAGCCTCTTCCAGACTAATGATATTTTTTTCACGAGCAAGCTGGAAAAATCGCGGGAAATTTCCGGATACGGCCGGGTTTTGCACGCCCTGAGTAGCGGGAAGCGCATCGGTCATAAAGAGTGACGCGGGATGGCGCATTAGTGACTCAATGATCGGCAGATTACTATATGAGTGGTTGAGAACGCTTGCGACACCGTTACTCTTCTGCGCGATATCCATGGCGTTGTCGAACCAGTCCATATTCCGTTTTTTCGCGATTTGATCCAGGAACATGCCGTTATACTGATTGAGATCATCTGAATTCGCGTAAGTAATCTGGATATCTTTAGTTCCGAAGCCGAGAAACCTCGTGATGAGACCGAGTTCACTCTTGAGTTGTTTCAGCATTTTTTTATCGTTATATGCACCCGGCACCTTAGCCAGGAACCACGCCGGCAGTATAACGTTGATGATTGACTGGCCGCAATGATAAGCGTAGGTGTCGAACTTAACGTCCACGCCTTGCTGAATTGCCTTGTCGATGCGTTTAAGAGCGCCTTCGCAGGTCTTGAAGGTTCTTGTCCCCGCAAACATCAGATGGGAAACCTGAAGCCGCACCCCTGTGTCGCTGGCAACTTTCAGCATCTCGTCTAAAGCCATCAGATTATGGGGTTCATAGCCATCAAAAGGTGAAACGTAATCCAGCAGAATCTTCGGGGTGCTCATCGGGTAGCCCGCCGCAAGCGCCGAATAAGCCCTCAGATGCACCGTCAGTAATTTGTTTTTCTTCTTGACGAGTTTGGCGACTTCGCGAACTTCATCGCCGGTTGCAAAAATCCCCGGCTCATACCCCAAGCCCAGGGAAACGCCTGCCGCGCCTTCATCCATCGATTGCTCCAAAAGCGCAAGCATCTCCTTCATCTCGCTTTTGCTCATGGGAGCGGCGTTGAATCCTCTCATTGATGTTCTGGTTGTGCCGTGTCCCACAAGGGTCATCATGTTATGTGTCATGCCGCTGCGCTTCAGGTAATCGAAATACTGGCCCATTGTATCCCACTCAATGGATAATGGGTTTATTATCCCTCTGCTAATTTTATTTATGAATGTGGACTTCTTGCGGAATCCCGCCACCCCAAAGCCGCATTGACCGGCCATGAAGGTGGTGACTCCCTGAGCAGTGAAGGGAAGTTTCAGTTCATTGTGTCCTTTGATGGGCAGATACCAGTCCATGTGAGAATGAGCGTCGATAATTCCCGGCATGATAACCAATCCAGCGCAGTCAATAACCTGAGCGGCAGCGGGAATTTCCCTTGCAGAGACTTTTTCGATCTTGTTGTCGTGGATGAGAAGATTACCGTTAAATCCCTTTTTCCCTGAGCCATCAACGATAAAACCGTTTTTCAGCAGGATGTATTTTCCGCCCGGCATAGCGGCTGCGCTCTTTGCCGTATTGGGTGAGACTGCGGCGGCGCTTGCGCTCCTACCCATTGATTTTAGCAGAAGTGGTAAAGCGGAAAAGAGGGCAAGAGTTTTTCCGGCAAAGCTTAAAAATCTTCTTCTGGAATGACTTGTTTGAGACAGACTTTCCAACCAGTTTTTAATGTTGATCAATTTATCTTTGATATTCATACCAACCTCCTATCCCTTATTTTTATTGTGAAACTCCAATTCCGAAAGCGTAGCGCAGCGGAGAGTATAACACCCCACAACTTGCTGCGGAATCTGTTTCCAAAGCTTGCTTTGGGGTTCATACCCGTGATTTTTTCTCCTGCTTTTTTTGCATAGCTTCTTTTACTTCTTGATTTCTTATCATTGCCACAAAATCAGTAATTGATTCGGGAAGAGTATCAA
>CAIVDK010000337.1 GCA_903904655.1 uncultured delta proteobacterium
AACAGGGGGCCCATGAGTTTTTTGATAATTGTTTTGGTTTTGCTGAAACTGGAATCGAGGTAAATCGCGGCGATGACCGCTTCGAGCGCGTTAGCCAGCAGTGATTCTTTAGTCCGCCCGCCGGAATGATCTTCTCCCCGACCCAAAAGCAGGCAATCCCCCAGGCCAAGTTGTGCCGCAAGATCCGCCAGTGGTTTTTCATTGACCAGCAAAGAACGGATTTTGGAAAGCGTGCCTTCGTCGAAGTCAGCATGTTTTTTCATCAGCAGGTCGCTCACGCAAAGACCCAGAACCGCGTCACCCAGAAATTCCAGTCTTTCATTATCCCTAGCGCCAAGCTGCGGATTTTCATTGACATGGGACCGATGCGTCAGCGCGGTCGAAAGCAAATCCGGATTGCGAAAAGCATAGTGAAGCTTTTCCTGAAGAGCGGTTAATCGTTTTAATCTGTCGTTACCCATGAACAATCCTGCCTGTGAGTTTGCCTTCCTTATAATATTCGATTCTGGCCATGACAATAGTGTTTACTAAAGAAGAGGGGTGTTTGTCCAGCAGTACCGGAAGATAATTGTGTGAGAAACCTTTGGGCAAACCCGTTTTTTTGTCCCGGGTCTGTTCCACCAGAACCGGTAGTGTTTTCCCCGGAAACCTGAGGGAAAATGTTTCTCTTTTTTTCATGCCGAGTTCCCGCAGTATCGCGGCCCGTTCTTTCTTGATTATCTCCGGAACCTTGGGCTGTATGGCCAGCGCGGCCGTTCCGGGTCTTTCAGAATAAGGGAAGACATGCAGGTAGGCCGCAGGCAGTTCTTCCAGTAACTTTAATGTGTGGCCGAATTCCTTTTCGCCTTCGCAGGGAAAGCCGACCATGACGTCGATTCCGATGGCGATATCGGCTACCACATTTGCCACTTTTTCAATGAGGGCGCGATAAAATGACGTATCGTAGTGACGTTTCATTATTTTCAAAATGGAATCATCGCCGCTTTGCAGTGGGATATGCAGGTGAGGACAAAGGTTTTCGTGTTGGCCGAAAAGATACAGCAGTTCATCTGATATTTCGTTAGGTTCGATAGAACTAAGCCGGAATCTCACCGTCGGGTTTTGCGATAATATCGTCTCGAGCGTCCGGGTCAGGTCCGTTGGCGGTTGCAAATCATGTCCGTAGTGCCCCAGATGAATGCCGGTGAGGACAATTTCTTGATAATCCTGCCGGAGGAAATCCTGCACGCCGGTGAGAACATTGGACACGGGCAGGCTGCGACTTTTTCCGCGGGCGAAAGGCACGATGCAGTAACTGCAAAATGCGTTGCAGCCATCCTGAATCTTGAAAAAGGCCCGGGTGCGCCCCGCCAGGCTTGATGCCGGGGCGGAAGGAAATTGCGTTTGCAGAAAAATATCGGAGGCTATGATCTTTTGTCCATCAAGGACCTCATTGCTCAGCAGCCAGGGAATCTGATGTTTCTGATCATTGCCCACAACAAAGGTGACCCCGTCGATGCCGGCCAGTGCCTGGGCCTGCGTTTGCGCATAGCAGCCGGTCACGATGATGCGGGCCCGGGGATTGGCGCGCCTTGCCCTTCGGATGAGCTGACGTGCTTGAAAGTCCGCAAAAGCAGTGACGGTGCAGGTGTTGATGACGTAGGCGTCGGCGAAAGCATTAAACGGCACTATCGCAAAATCAGCGGATTGCAGATCCCGGGCCAGTGCCGCCGAGTCACACTGATTGACCTTGCAGCCTAAGGTGGCCAAGCCGACTTTCAATTTCATCCTTTCGTTGTTCAATGGCATTTCTTTCCCATTATCCTCTTTTATCCGACGCTTTATCTATGGAGCAACCGGTTTTTTGTCAAGGCAAACAAAAAATAGATTTTATATTTAAAATAAGTTAAATTGCCATACATATTAAAGATACCGGAAGGGGGAATTCATCATGGAATGTGTTTATGATTATTTTTCGACAAACCCGGCAGCCTATACTTTGCTGGCGATTTTTGTCGTTATTATAGTTCTGTGTTTTATCCTAAGCAAATTTATTAAATTAACCATTTTGCTTCTTTTTATCATTTTACTGGTTGGCGGGGTTTACCTTTCTAAAGACCCGGCGACCATGCCCGACAAAATTAAAAAGTCTGTGGAGACATTGAAATCCGGCGGAGAGCAGATCGTAGATAAGGTCAGCAATTTTTGGCGGGATACCAAGGATCTGGCTGATAAAGCAAAAAAAGTTCCCGGAGAGCTCAATAAAATGCTGGACGCCGCGAAAGAAGATGTCGGGAAATAGTTTTTTCTATGTAATGAAAAGATCGTTGGTCGAAAAATGCGGGTCGGTGGTCAGATTGACGCCCATGCGCCTGAGTCCCGCTTCGTCACCGGGCGTGGGAATGTGGGTCATATGAACTTCACAGTTTTGCAATTCCTTTAATTTTTCCAAGGCCAGTTCCGCCGCCGGATTTGTTGTGGCGCTGATGGCGAGCGCGATGAGCGCCTCTTCCATGTCAAGGCTGACATTTTTTTCATCCAGAATTTCAGTTTTCAGCTTACGGATCGAGTCGGTGATATTGGGCGGCAATAGTTTGATTTTGTCGGGAATATCCGCCAGATGCTTGATCGCGTGGATCACCACGCTGGACGCCGCATGCATTAATGGAGAGTTGGCGCCGGTGACAATCGAGCCGTCTTTCAGTTCGATGGCCGCGCCGCAGAAGATGCCTTCATTGCCACGATTTCGTTCCACCGCTTCCTCGGCCGCCCTGCGCGCCGGCACGACCACGCGTCTGTCCTCCGGTTTCAGGTTAAAATCGTTGAGAAATAATTCCACGCGCTGAACGGTCTCTTTATCGGAAAATCCCATGGCATATTCGCAGCGGTAACGGAAATACCGGCGGATGATCTCCTGCTTGGCCGCCTCTCGGGTGATGTCGTCATTCGTAATGGCAAACCCGGCGCGATTGACACCCATGTCAGTGGGAGACTTATAAAAGGAAGCCTCGCCGGTGATCTTTTCCAGAATTCTTCTTAAAACCGGAAAAACTTCAACATCGCGGTTGTAATTGACCCAGGCTTCGCCGTAGGCGTCCAGATGAAACGGGTCGATCTGATTAAAATCGCGAATATCGGCGGTGGCCGCTTCGTAGGCGACATTGACCGGATGCTTGAGCGGCAGATTCCAGATCGGAAAGGTTTCAAACTTAGCGTAGCCCGATTTGACGCCTCTTTTGTAGTCGTGATAAAGCTGGGAGAGGCAGGTTGCCAGTTTCCCGCTGCCCGGCCCCGGGCCCGTGACAATCACCAGCGGTTTGTCCGTAGGGATGTGGTCATTGACGCCGTAGCCTTCATCGCTGACGATTAAATCCACATTGGTCGGATACCCCTTCGTGAAGCGGTGTGTGAAGACCCGGATGCCCCGGCGTTCCAGCTTGTTTTTGAATAAAACGGCTGAAGGCTGATTATCAAACCGGGTAATGACGACGCCCATCACATTTATATTCCAGCCGCGCAGATCATCAATCAACTTCATTGCGTCCGCATCGTAAGTGATGCCGAAGTCCGCGCGGATTTTTTTTCGTTCAATGTCGCCCGCGTAGATGCAAAGTAAAATATTTGCGCGGTCTTTCAGCTCCTTGATGAGCCGCATCTTGACATTGGGATCATAGCCGGGCAGCACTCTCGCGGCGTGATAATCGTAGAGCAGTTTGCCGCCAAATTCCAGGTAGAGTTTATTGTTGAATCTTTCGACACGCTGTAAAATTGCCGCTGTCTGCTCGGAGATGTACTTTTCATTATCGAAACCGCTTTTGCCTGTGCTCATGAATATTTGAAGGCCTTTCTTAAAGAAGATATTATTCTGATTACATTAAATTAATTTCCATCGCGCGGACGGGGCAGGCGGAAACGCACAGTTCGCACCCGTTGCACTTTTCAGGGTCAAACAAAACTTTTTGTGTCTCTTTTTCGAAAAATAATGCGCTGGTCGGGCAAAATCCTGTGCAGGCGCCACAGTGAATGCACTTATCGACATTCTGGAACACGCTTTTGGAAAGAGATTCAACTTTCAGCCCCATTTCTTTCAGGAAACGGATGCCGCGGTCGAAATCCTCTTTTTGACCGGAGAGTTCCAGTACGATTACGCCTTCGCGGCGCGGAAAGATTCTTGCTTTGAGAATATTAAATACAAGGTTGTGTTTTTGAGCCAGCAGGTAAATAACCGGCTGCTGGACAATCTCTGGTGTATAGCGAATAACTATTTTTTTCGAGTACATAGCTGAAAAGTGATAACCCTTCGATTTTGCGGCATGTTAAGAGATGCAACACATAATGTCAAGGTAATAGTTGTGCAATAGTCGCGCTATGCATTTCGGCTGCTTCAATGCGGAGACTCTTGTATGACGGCCTCAAAATATATTCGTGGCAGAGTGATTTGAGTGAGTCGAGCGCGCCGCAGATTTTCAGCAAGACTGCTTTCTCAATCAATCGGCTACCCTGAACAGAGTAATTTCGTCCAGGGAAGGTGAGGGAAGACGTTATTCAACGGGTGGTCGTCGTCAACCAACTGATGCTCCAGATGGGCGAATGTTTTTTCAGCAATTTTTTTAACAGCGTAAGGATCGACAACGCTGTCTTTCGCGCCATGATAGAGAATTACCGGGATTTGCAGCTTCTGCTTTACGGCGCTTTCAAATCCTTCTATGGTCAGAGCAGGAGCGATCAGAATCAGCTTTGTGACCCGCTCGTCATGATCCAGCGCAAACTGAGCTGCCATCAAGCCGCCGAAGCTTGATCCCACCAGAATCAGATGGTCTTTGCCGTCAAGAATCCGATCCAGTTTGCACATGCGGGTTTTAAAGTCCCCTGTGTAATCTTCAATAATCATTTGCGGAAAATTCTTCTTGAAATATTGTGCTTTGGTCCCCTGAGATGTGCTCTCCAAACCGTGAATAAAAACAAGTGTATTTTCCATTATTTTGCCCTCTGCTTTTTTCCTGGACGTCATCAATTTAATATTGCCCGGATTATGCCATTGTGTTAAGCCTTGCGCAACAGTATTTTTAAAGTCAAACGGGAGATAAGATTATGGCATTAGTATTACCTTTTCAAGCGGTTCGTCCGCGGGCGAAATATGCGGCGCAGGTTGCGGCGTTGCCGTACGATGTGATGACCCGTGAAGAAGGACAGAAAGCGGTGGCAGACCGTCCCCTGAGTTTTATGCATGTGGAAAAATCAGAAATCGACGTGCCGGACGGTACGCGCCCTGATGATGTTTTGATTTATGCAACGGCCAGGCGCAATTTCGAAAAATTAAGAGAAGATGGCATCCTGCAACAGGATAATTCACCCTGTTATTATGTCTATCGTCAACAGATGGCGAATCAGGTGCAAACCGGCATCGTTGGCGTGATGAGCGCCGCCGAGTATGACGAAGGAAAAATCAAGAAGCACGAGTTGACGCGTCAGGACAAAGAAGAAGACCGCATCCGCCACGTTGATACGGTCAACGCGCAGACAGGTCCCGTATTTATCAGTTATATGGCGTGCCCCCGAATCAACGCGATTATTGAAAAGATTGTTGCCGGGAAGCCGGAATATGATTTTACTGCCGAAGACGGTGTGATCCATACCGTCTGGATAGTGGCCGATACCGCAGAGATCGAAGATCTCAGGAGGGAATTTGCGCAGATTGACGCGCTGTATATCGCCGACGGGCATCACCGCGCCGCCGCCGCCGCCACTGTTGCGCGAAACCGTCGTAAGCCGGGTCAGGTGCAGGAATCGGACAGGGTGCTGGCCGTATTTTTCCCGCACAATCAGTTGAAGGTCATGGATTACAACCGGGCGGTAAAAGATCTGCAGGGTTTGACGCCGGATTCGTTTCTGGAGAAGATCAGCGCCAAATTTACCATCACGAAAAACCCTTCCTCAAAATCGCCCGGGCGTCTTCATGATTTCGGCATGTACCTGGGTGGCGCTTGGTATGGCATCACAATCAAAGACGGCGTATATGACGCCAAAGATCCGGTGGCCAGTCTGGATGCGGCCATTTTGCAGGATCACCTGCTCGCGCCCGTTTTAGGCATTGCCGATCCGCGCACCGACGATCGGATCAAGTTTATCGGCGGCATCCGGGGGATGGCGGAACTCGAAAAGCTGGTGGATCAGGACGGTTATGCCGTGGCGTTTTCTCTGTATGCAACCACGATGGAGCAGATTATGAGCGTGGCCGACGCCGGGGCGATTATGCCGCCCAAGTCCACCTGGTTTGAGCCCAAGCTGCGCAGCGGTCTGTTTGTCCACAACCTTTAGGCTGGCTTGCAACCTTAGGTTGGCTTGCAACCTTTAGGTTGTTTATGCTCTACAATTAATGAAGGAAAGAGGGGGGATATGATGAAAAAGAATCAATTATGTTATCTGATGTTTGTTATCCTGATGGCGGTGTTGGGTATTGCCGGTTGTGCCACCACGGGGATTTACTCTGTCAATATGGGTTATGATGCGGGAAATGCCGTTGTTCCTTCCTACCTGAAACCGGATCAAAAAGCTTTGCAATCGATTATCGGAGTGGCCGAATTTACCGATACGCGTAAGATAGACGACCCACTGGTGATTGGACGCGTCATCGAAAAAAACGGCATGAGAGTGCTGGTTCTGCCCAAAAATACCCGGCCGGCAAACGCCGTCGCCCAGGGGGTCAGGCAGTATCTGAGAAAAGCCGAATATAATGTGTCCGGTGTTGGTAAACGATGGGATTTGCGGGAAGAAACGATTCCGCCGGCCACAACCGGGAAAATTCTGATCGGCGGCGCGATTGAAGAGATGGAAATCAACTGTCGCCGGGGTTTTCCCACCAATGCTTACACAACAAAAATGAGACTGACCATTTACCTGGCGGATACCGTTAATAAAAAAATATTGCATCGCGCCACCGTTGTAGCCACAACGTCTCAGGATCATGTATCTTTTTCAGAAGACCGGATGGGGTATCAGGCCGATATTGCATTGGGTGACGCGATTGAAAAATTATTCGAAAAACGCGAAATGGCGGAAAAAATTCGGGAAGCTCTCCGCCGGTAGCGTTGGGCCGGACATGCGGCGTCTCTAATGCGCAGAGGCAGCCATTCAATGTTATCTTGATGTCGAAGAGATGATGCCGGAAGGGAGATGTTATGAAAATACTCAACACAGCGCCAATGTCGAATGTCATGAAAGGCCTTATCGAAAGCAAGGCACAGGGATTGTCATTTTCCGTTATTGAAGCGCACAGAATGCCGGAAGACAAACTTATTGCGGAAATCGCCGACACAGATATTGTTTTGGGCGACTACACGGGCGCCACGCCGATCACGCGCGGGATCGTCCAGGCGGGAAAGAATCTTAAACTCATCCAGCAGCCCAGTGTCGGCTACAACCATATTGACATCGCCGCCTGCACGGAGTTGGGCATACCCGTGGCCAATACACCAGGCGCCAACGATATCGGTGTAGCCGAACACACCATCATGCTGGCCATGGCCTGCCTGAAGTATCTGCCTTTTTACAACGCCAAAACCCATGAGGGGGAATGGCTTTTTACCCATGCGCAGCGAACTGGTGTCTTTGAACTGAACGGTAAAATTTATGGATTGCTGGGCATGGGACGCACCGCGCGCGCCGTGGCCGAAAGGCTTGTGCCCTTTGGCGTTAAACTGCTTTATTACGACATCGTTCGACTGGGCGCGGAAGATGAAAAAAAGTATTGCGCCACTTATGCTTCCATGGATGACATTCTGAAGACGGCGGACGTGATCAGCATTCATCTACCGCTTGCGGAAGCAACCACAAAAATCATCGACGCTCAAAAGTTGTCCCTGATGAAAACGACGGCCGTGCTGATCAACGTCGGACGAGGGGCACTGGTCGATGAAGCGGCGCTGGCTCAGGCGCTGCGTGCCAAAAAAATCGCAATGGCCGCCGTGGATGTTTTTGTTGAAGAGCCGCCGCAGCAGAATCATCCGCTCTTTGGGTTGGAAAACGCCATCCTCACACCACATCTGGCCGGCTCCACGCGCGAATCCGGCGGCCGCATCCTCAACATGGCCACAGATAATCTGATTCGCGTTATGCAAGGCGAAAAACCTCTGTGGGTATTGAATCTGTGACGGCAATAGAAATAACAAAGCATTTAAAAATAATAACGAGAAAGGATTATCACCATGATCGACTTCAGTTTGAGTAACGAACAAAAAGCATTACAGGAGCTGGCTAGAAAATTTACCCAGAAGGAAATTGTCCCCATCGCGCTTCAGTATGACAAGGAATCATTTGAACCGGACGCCATCTTGAAAAAGGCACACGCGGCGGGGCTGATGAACCTGACCACGCCCAGTGAATATGGAGGTCACGGCATGGGGCTGCTTGATGCCGCCCTGATCACCGAAGAAATCAATGCCGGCTGTGCGGGTATCGGGGGCATGGTCACCATTAATTCTCTGGCCTGCGGACCCATCCTGATCGGCGGCACGGACGAACAGAAAAAACGTTTTCTGATCCCGCTTTGCGAATCGGGAAAAACCGCCTCCTTCGGATTGACGGAAAGAGAAGCAGGCTCCGACGCCGCAGGCGTCAAAACAAGAGCTGTCCGCAAGGGTGATGAATATGTTTTAAACGGGCAGAAATGTTTTATCACCAATGCCAGCTTTGCGACACTCTATACCATTTTTGCAACCACCGACCCTTCGAAGGGCACCAAGGGAATCACTGCCTTTGTGGTGCCGCGCGAAACGCCGGGCGTCTCTATCGGCAAGGTGGAGGATAAAATGGGACAAAGAGCTTTAAACGTTGCCGAAGTTAATCTCGACGACGTGGTCATTTCCGCAAAGAATGTTCTTGGCGCGGAAGGGCAGGGGTTCAAGATCGCCATGGAGACCCTCAATGAAGGTCGCATCAACATCGCCACCACCGCCCTGGGCATTGCTCGTTCAGCCTTTGAGGCCTCTTTGAAGTACGCCAAAGAGAGGGTACAGTTCGGCAAGACCATCGGCACCTTCCAGTCTATTAATTTTTTGCTGGCGGACATGGCGGCGGCTGTGGATGCGTCAAGGTTGCTAACCTGGTATGCAGCATCGCGCAGTGATCAGGGGCTGTCCTTTGCCCGAGAAGCCGCGCAGGCAAAATTATTCGCCTCCGATACGGCCATGTGGTTAACCACCGATGCCGTTCAGATTCACGGCGGATACGGGTATATCAAAGAATACATGGTGGAGAAACTGATGCGTGACGCCAAGCTTACGCAGATTTATGAAGGCACCAACCAGGTCAACCGCATCGTCGCCGGCGGCGCCCTGATGCGCTAACTTCTGATACCAAGGCAAATCGTTAACCCCTCAGTTCCTCCCGCGTGGGAGGGACTGAGGGAGAGTGCGATTCTTATTCGTCATTGCCTGGCTTGACGCGCCACCTCGCGTGACCATCAGGTCATCAGGATACCAGGCAATCCAGTAATCTTTGTCATGTCGACAGCAGGGAGACATCTTTCTTTTATCTGTCACAGTATTCCCCCTTGACTTTTGTGCCCGCCACGTTCATTAATTTCTCCTCGACGTTCATGTAAACCAGCATAACATGCGCTGTAAAAACCGTATCAGATCACCTTCACCGGAGGGCCACATGTCATCTAAAATCATCTACGGGCGATTTCTCTGGTTTCATAACAAAATCAAGGAAGACAAATATCCCAATTCAAAAACCCTGTCTGAAGAATTTGGAATATCCCGCAAGACAGCCCAGCGCGATATTGAATTTATCAGCGAAAGGCTCAAGGCCCCCCTGTGTTACCTACACAACCGGCGCGGTTACACCTATGAGGACAATACCTGGGAGATCCCCGGCCTGTGGCTTTCCGAAGACGAACTGATCTCGCTTGTGCTTTCCTACCGGCTGGCCTCCACCATTCCGGACAGCGGCGTGAAGACAACCCTAAAAACCTTACTCAATCAGATCATCACCAATCATTCTTCGGATACTTTATCCATTGATGAATTAAGCGATAAAATATCCGTCAAAAACATTGCCTATGCCAGAACCAATGAAACGGTATTTCATCGGCTGCTGGAGGCACTGCTCAGGTCGAAGCCTGTCCGCATTGCCTACTACTCGCCGCACAATGATCAATCTACGACGCGCGACATTCTGCCCCTGCACCTGCTCAGCTATATGGGCACCTGGCATATCATCGCCTATTGCAATGTCAAAAAAGAGCTGCGCGATTTTGTTTTGTCGAGGATTCAGTCGGTTGCCGCCAGCGAAATCCAGATTGACGCCCGCGTTTCCGCTACTCGTGTGAAGGATTATATCCGGCAAACCTTCGGCATCTTTCGCGGTGAAAAAACGCAAAAAGTCTGCCTGCGTTTTGCCGCAGACATCGCGCCGTGGATTGCCGAACAAAGTTGGCATCCGGCACAGAAAACAAAGATGGAAAAAGACGGCAGACTTTGTCTGACCATACCCGTGGCCGATTTCCGGGAAATTAAACGCGAGGTATTGCGCTACGGGTCGCAGGTCGAAGTTATAGCCCCTGCCGCGCTGCGGGAAGAAGTAAAAAAAGAGATAGAAAAGATGAGAAAAGTTTACGCCCTTTGAGATGAATCAGAATTTTCGTAAAGATCAACGGACAATAATATTGTTGATGAAAGTAGAATCAGGCTGTGGTAACATCATTGTAAATTGTAACAGGTGGTGACAATATGCAAAGCTACATTAACCGAAATGCAACAAGTGAATTACAGCAATCCCTAAGCCATAACCCCGTCACGGCATTGATCGGGCCGCGACAATGCGGCAAATCAACTCTCGCCCGGCATGTTCTTCAGAACCGTAAAGACGCGCTTTTTCTGGATCTGGAACTTCCGTCGGATATGCGAAAACTCGGCGATCCTGAATTATTCCTTCAGGAACATGCAGATCGATTGATCTGTATAGATGAAGTACAGATGAAACAGGATATATTTCCCCTGCTGCGGGCTCTTATCGATAAAGACAGGCGGCCCGGTCGCTATCTTATTCTTGGTTCTGCATCGCGTGATCTTGTCAGGCAAAGCGGCGAAACGCTTGCCGGACGCATCCACTATATTGAACTTACGCCGTTTACCTGGGCGGAACTTACAAGCGGAAGCGGCAAAAAAGGGTTGGATTTTAAAAAGCACTGGTGGCGCGGCGGCTTTCCTCCGGCATATCTGGCTGATAACGACACGCAGAGTGACGCCTGGCGCAGAGACATGATTAAGGATTATCTGAGCCGCGATATCCCCGCATTCGGTTTTGCCATACCCATGCCGACAATGGCGCGCTTCTGGAAGATGATAGCGCATTATCATGGCGGTCTTCTTAATGCATCCAAATTCGGGCAATCGATGGACATATCCCACAACACCGTTCGTAAATATATCGACATTCTTGAACAGACGTTTATGGTGCGCACCCTCCAGCCACTGGAGATCAACATCAAAAAGCGTATGGTCAAATCATCCAAGATATACCTGCGCGATAGCGGGCTATTGCATACGATTCTGGAGATTGACAACATGACGGAGCTTTATGGACACCCTGCATTCGGTCCATCGTGGGAAGGCTGGTGTATTGAACAGCTTATTGGCGCGTTGCCTCTGTGGCAGCCTTTCTTTTATAGAACATCGTCAGGAGAAGAAATTGATCTTGTTTTGACTAAAGGTAAAAAAAGACTGGCCTTTGAAATCAAGGCATCCCTGACGCCGCATCTTTCCAGGGGTTTTACAGAGACGATCAAAGCGCTAAAACCGGAACGCACCTGGGTTGTCTGTCCGATGACCGATCCCGGCTATCCCATCGCGAGCGGAGCGCGTGTTGCGGGTATCAGCGAATGCTTGAAAGAACTGGGCACAATTATATAATGCGCTGTCGAGGGATGCTCGATTAATGGCATGAAAAGGTTGGGTGAAGATGGGTTGTCGGGCGCGTCGTGTGACCTCGTGTGACCTCGTGTGACCTCGTGTGACCTTCAGGTCATTAGGTCATCAGGTCATTAGGTCATCAGGTCATTAGGTCATTAGGTCATTAGATTATCAGGGCATTAGGTTATCCCTGAACGCGCCGCACCAGAGAAGCATGTTCCAAAATATTTAGGTGAGAATGCTACCGCAAAGCAAAAATATTTTCTCATAGGACACAGAATGCTCGACCAGATTTGCTATGATAGGTAAAATAAGCAGCATGATAAAAAAACAATCGAATTTTTTTCTCATAGGACACACTATGGGGGTGGGGCAGGAGTAGAATAGAGATGAGGTTCAAGGTTCAAGGACCTCTGTGTCACTTCGACCGCAGGGAGAAGTCTTGCTTGGTCAATGGTGAATGGTGGATAGTGTCCTCCGCTCGCGTGACCTCGCGCCACCTTTAGGTGGTCAGATTAGGCGGGG
>CAIVDK010000338.1 GCA_903904655.1 uncultured delta proteobacterium
GACATGCGCCGATTCCACGATCTGCAATGTCCGCGATTTGTCTTTTTCCTGAACCCAGAAAGGACCGCCGCCCGGCTCCCCAACATTCCTAACCATACCGCAGAAGCGCAATGGACGGTTTAATAATTCGAATATCACCTTCTTTTTTGCTGAAATCGTCTTGTTGGAAAAGTTTTTCGGTAAATCCATATTGAGCTCGGACTGGCAGAAAACAGCCATAGCTTCAATCTCCGATGAAGTAATCTGATCTTTTTCAAACCGATGTAACATTGTAAAGACAGACTGCTGTAATTGCAGCGCCAGACCGCCCAACATTTTTTTGTAAGGTAATATTTTCTTTTGCAGAGCGTCCGGCGCGATATTATCAACATTTTTAATAAAGATGAAATCGGCATCTAATTCTTGAAGGTTCTGAAGCAAAGCACCATGTCCGCCAGGCCGAAAGACCAGACGGCCATCTTCATCCCGGAATGGCAGATTCTTTTCATCGACTGCCACAATATTGGTTGCCGGCGACTGCACGGACAAATCAATCTTAAATCGGACATGGCAGCGCTCTTCATATTGGGGGATGACCAATCTCAGTAAAGCTTTGACGTCTTTGGCATGCTCTGCCGAAATCGTCAGGTGCAGTCTGCAGACTCCTCGATTGTTGGTCATAACACTTGCGGCTTCCCCAAGATGTTCTACCAGCGCTGTTCTGACTTCACCGTCCCGATAAGAATGGAAAGGAGTAAGCGCCTTGGGCAACCAGCCGAAATGCAAACCGGTTGGAAGAAGAATATAATCCAGTACAGCCCTGACATTCTTTTGTTTGACCATCAGACGAGCCGTATCGTTTTTTTCCAGTAATGGGAAAAACGGCATTTTTCTTAAATCAGCAAAAAAAGACCGATCAAGTTCGGCATTGCCGAAGCTGCCTTGCTGGGCTGCGGCAAACCACTCGGCAAACATGCGGCTGGCCGCTCCCGATGCCGGAATGAATTTCAATATTTTACGCTTAGCGGCTTCGGAGTCATACCGTTTAATGAGACGGTTACGCTCGCCAGATGTAAAAGATCGAATCCCATCGCCCGTACTGCAGTGCCGAATAAGTTTCAAATATGATGCTCCGCGCCGATAGGTTTCCAACTGCTTATTGACATCAGACGGCGTCAAACCCAACGCCTTGATCTGCTCAATATCTTTTTTGTTAAAAGAATTTTTTACTTTCATGCGGTCACCATCCAGATGTACTCATTTTTCGTGCTTGTTTCACATATTTTACTAAGCTCGGGTGCGTCTAATGCTTTTTCACTTTCTGAATATTGAATAATGATTAGTAATTCAAGTGGTTTTTTTAGAGTTGACGGATAAACTTATAAATAGTCAGTGCAAAACCAGAAATTTCCGCCTCACCCATCACCCTTGGTTCTGTATAATACTCCCCACCCCTGGCTTTTCGCTTCAACTATTGCCCTGCGGAATTGCGTCTTGACGGGGCATGCCTTTTCAAGTAGTAGTTTGCAACCATTTTATCCGGGGGTGAAACAATGAAAAATAATCTTCTTTTTCGATGGACTCTGATTTCCATTTTTTTATTAACCTTTGGCACAACATCAATCATACAAGCCGCCGACACGATTAAAATCGGTATTGCCGGCGCCCACACGGGTGATCTGGCTTCCTACGGTCTGCCTACTGTGAAGGCTGCCGAACTCATTGCCAAAACTGTCAACGCCAAAGGCGGCATTCTGGGTAAAAAAATCCAGCTCCTTGTTGAAGATGAAGCCTGCAAGCCGGAACTGGCAACCAATGTTGCTACAAAACTTGTTTCCGCTAAAGCAAATGCCGTTATCGGCCATATCTGCAGCGGCGCGACCAAAGCGGCTCTCCGCACTTACAAAGACGCGGGAATTATTGTGATCTCTCCTTCGGCAACCAGCCCCGAATTAAGTCTCTCCGGCCAGTATCCAAACTTCCACCGTACCATCGCGCCGGATGACACTCAGGCCAGGCTGGTGGCGGATTTTGCGCTCAACACCCTGAAACTGAAAAAAATCGCCGTCATTCATGACAAGGGTGATTACGGCAAAGGTTTCGCCGAATATGCAAAAATATATCTCGAAGAATCCAAGGACGCCAAAGTCGTCCTTTATGAAGGCATTACACCCGGCGCAGTGGATTATTCAGCCATCGTTCAGAAAATCAAGTACTCCGGCGCGGACGCGATCGTTTATGGTGGTTATCACCCGGAAGCCGCGTCTGTTGTGCAGTTGATGCGCAAGCGCAATATGAAAACCATTTTCATTTCCGACGATGGCGTAAAAGATCAGATGTTCATCAAAGTAGCGGCCGCCGCCGCGGAAGGCGTTTACGCTTCAGGCCCCAAAGACACAACTAAAAACCCACTGGCTATCGCAGCCATTGCTGAACACACAAAAGCTTACGGCATTGAACCAGGCTCGTTCTATCTCAATGCCTACAGCGCGATGCTCGCGATTGTCAACGCGATTGATAAAGCAAAATCAACCGAATATAAAGCGGTGCACAAAGCGTTGCGTACTCATTCCATCGATACACCGCTGGGCAAAATCAAATTTAATGACCGGGGCGATGCGATCGGTGTCGGCTTCTCCATGTATCAGGTGCGTAAAGGCGTTTATGTGGAATTGAAATAAAGGCAGGGAACGGTCGCAACCACCCATACGGGTGGCAAGACCGTTCCCTACCTTTCGCACAAGACTGACCCCCCTTGCAGGAGGCGCGAGGCCGAAAGCTGAAGACGTCGGGAGCGGCTTGGAACCGTTCCCGACCACAATGGAGGGCGATGAATTATTTTTGGGATTTATTTCTGGGAGGCCTGACACGCGGCAGCATCTATGCCTTGATCGCTTTGGGCTACACAATGGTTTATGGCATTCTGCAGCTCATCAATTTTGCTCACGGTGAAATTTACATGATCGGGGCATTTACCGCGCTGATTGTAGCCTCCATGCTGACGATGCAAGGGCTCACCGGTCTGTCCGTGTTAATTCTTGCCACCATTGTTGCCGTTCTTTACGCCGCGGCCTATGGATTCACCGTGGAAAAAATTGCTTACAAACCACTACGCCAGGCCTCGCGTTTGTCGCCTTTGATCAGCGCCATCGGCATGTCTATCTTTTTACAAAATTATGTCATGCTGGCTCAGACTTCCGATTTTCTCCCCTTCCCCAACCTGCTGCCACAATTGAATTTTCTGGACAGCATCAGCTCTGTCATTGCTCCTTCCGACTTCATTATTATTGCAACATCCACTGCTGTTATGATCGCTCTCACCGTGCTTTTGAAGTTCACCAAGATGGGCAAAGCTATGCGGGCTACAGCACAGGATCAGACAATGGCCATGCTCACCGGCGTGAATGTTAACCGGGTGATATCGAGGACGTTTATAATCGGCTCGGCGCTCGCGGCTGTCGGCGGCATTCTGATCGCCTCGCATGTCGGGCGCATTAATTTTTACATCGGCTTCAACGCGGGCATTAAAGCCTTTACCGCGGCAGTGCTGGGTGGCATCGGCAGCGTTCCCGGCGCCGTGCTGGGCGGCCTGGTGCTGGGTCTGGCGGAAAGTTTCGGCACCGGCTATATCTCCAGCGATTATGAATCCGTCTTTGCTTTTGCCCTTTTGATTCTGATTTTGATTTTCAAACCCGACGGCATTCTGGGACGTTCCTCCCAGTAAAAGGTTTAGCGGGGATAATCCGAAATGAAATACGCCTGCGAACTTAAACGATCAATATATATTGCCCTGTGGTTTATCCTGCTTACATTTCCCATTATGGTGGTCAAAGTCAACACGATTGAAAACGTGATAGTCTGGCGCTGGATCAATATCGCGGGCATCGGCGTTGGCGCTTTTGTTCTTTCTTTTTTCTGGCAACTCTACCTTCGAAAAAAAATGACATCTCAGCAGACTGCACCCGAAAAGGTATCCATTTTGAACCGCTTGATTGAAAACCAGAAAATCTATCGCCTCGCTCTGTTTATCGCCGGCATATTCGCGCTCATCTTTCCATTTGTTTTTTCGCACTACCAGGTCAATATCATGACCACTGCGCTCATTTATGTCATGCTGGGATTGGGATTGAATATTGAAGTGGGATTAGCCGGACTTCTGGATTTAGGCTATGTCGCCTTTTACGCGGTGGGCGCTTACAGCTACGCCCTGCTCAATTATCACTTCGGTCTGGGTTTCTGGACGCTCTTGCCGGTCAGCGCCCTTTTGGCAGCTTTTTTTGGCATCCTGGTGGGCTTTCCGGTCCTTCGGCTGCGCGGCGATTATCTGGCTATTGTCACACTGGCGTTTGCAGAAATTCTTCGGCTGGTTCTGGAAAACTGGAACGACTTTTCTTTTGGACCCAGCGGAATTTCCAATATTCCGCGACCAGGCTTTTTCGGTATGAACCTGACGCTCGAACAGTCCGCCATTTACATGTACTTTTTATTGATCGCGCTTTGCGGGCTTACCATCTTCGTCACATACCGCCTCCAGCATTCCCGCATCGGCCGCGCCTGGGTGGCCCTGCGTGAAGATGAACTGGCCTGTCAGGCAACGGGCATCGACAAAACCAAAGCCAAACTCACTGCGTTTGCGCTAGGCGCGATGTGGGCAGGCATAGCGGGTGTGCTCTTTGCCGCGAAAACAACCTTTATCAATCCGGCCAGTTTCACCTTTATGGAATCGGCCATGATTCTATCCATCGTGGTGTTGGGCGGCATGGGCTCGATACCGGGGATCATCCTGGCAGCGCTGGCAATCATCCTCCTGCCGGAATATCTGCGGGTCTTCAGTGATTATCGAATGATTCTTTTTGGAGCGGCGCTGATTATCATGATGATTTTCCGCCCCGGCGGGCTGATGGCCGATCGGCGCAAACAATATGAATTCCATCGATCGGACATAATAAACAAGTCATGAAGGAACAAAACTATGGATAATATTCTGGAAGTAAAAAATCTAACCATGGACTTCGGCGGCCTGCGAGCGCTAAACAACGTCAGCCTCCACATTCAAAGAGGAGAAATCGTGGCGCTGATCGGTCCCAACGGCGCAGGTAAAACCACACTGTTTAACTGTCTGACCGGCATCTACAAGCCGACAGCGGGCGACATTCTGCTGTATCCGCCGGATGGCAAGGCTAAAAAGATAAGTGGTTTGAAGATCAATATCATCACCGAGCTGGGTGTGGCGCGCACCTTCCAGAACATCCGCCTCTTCGGCGGCATGACCGTGCTGGAAAACGTCATGATTGGCCGTCACACCCGTTCGAAGTCCAGCATTCTTGGAGCTATCTTTCGCCCGCCCGCCACGCGCAGCGAGGAAAAGACCATCATCGATAAAAGCTATTCTATTCTGGAATACATGGGCCTTGCCCCTCTGGTCAATGAACTGGCAAATAACCTGCCCTACGGTGCGCAGCGGCGTCTGGAAATCGCGCGGGCCCTCGCTACCGACCCGCATCTGCTATTGCTGGACGAACCGGCGGCAGGCATGAATCCGCAGGAAACCAACGAGCTTGACGCTTTGATTGCTCAACTGCGAACAGACTATAACTTGTCCATCCTGCTGATCGAACACGACATGAAACTGGTGATGAATCTGGCGCAGAATATTTCTGTGCTCGACTACGGCGAAGAAATTGCGTGCGGCACGCCGCAGGAAATTCGCCGCAATCCGGCCGTCATCAAAGCCTATCTCGGAGAGGAAGCCGATGCTGAAGTTAGTTGACGTTGAAACCTGCTACGGCTGCATCCGCGCGCTGAAAGGCATTTCCCTGTCGGTCGCCGAAGGGGAAATTGTCGCGCTTATCGGTTCCAACGGCGCGGGGAAATCAACGACATTGATGTCCATCTCCGGCATCACGAAGGCTTGCGGTGGACAGATTCTTTTCAACAATGAACCAATTGAAAAAATCGATCCCGATAAGATCGTTGCAATGGGAATTTCCCAGGTCCCGGAGGGACGGCGCATTTTCCCGAAACTCAGCGTCCTGGAAAACCTGGAAATGGGCGCATTTTTGCGCAACGACCATGCCGAGATCAAAAAAGATCTGGCGTACATCTACAAACTTTTCCCCATTCTTCAGAAACGCCGGCATCAACAGGGCGGCACCTTAAGCGGTGGCGAGCAGCAGATGCTGGCAATATCACGCGCACTCATCGCCAAACCAAAATTATTACTGCTGGACGAACCGTCTTTGGGATTATCACCGTTGATGACCAAATTGATCTATTCCATCCTCGCCAAAATCAACGCCGAACACCGCACCACAATTTTTCTGGTTGAACAAAACGCCTTCATGGCCCTCAAACTCGCCCATCGCGCCTATGTCCTGGAAAACGGCGCCATTTCACTGGAAGGCAAAGCCTCCGATCTGATACACAATGAGAATGTGAGGAAGGCTTATTTGGGGATTTGAATCCCGCTTAAGCGGGACGAGCGTTCATTCTCCGTATCGAACTCGCGATATAATGGCGTTCATTTCATACCTCGACAGCGAGCTCGCGAGGTGGTTGATTCAAAAGAACACTCCTGCATAACCCCCTATTGCCGCATTGACAAATATGTCCATTTTGTCTATACTTTTCACCAGCAATAAATCATGACTTTCAGGAAATTTTTAATTGGAGAAAATAAAATGAAACATTTTATTGTTTGCCTGTATTCCATTATTTTCCTTCTCGTCTTTGGCATAACCGCCCAGGCTGCCGATGAGGCCAAGAAAACGCCGGAGAAAAGCGTCGGCGCTTCGGTTGCTGATGAAGCCAAAGATTTAAAGACCGGAGCGGTTAACCTTTACCAGGAAAGCAAAGATGCGATTGTCCGCGATGCCAAAGCGATGAAAGAAGATATCCCGAAAGGTTTGAAAGAAGCGAAAGACTCGGCAGTTCAACAGTCCAAGGAAATCAAAGAAGGCGCCACCAAGGAATTTAAAGAAATCCGCGACAACATGGCCAATCCTTCCCTGAAGCCGAAAACCGAAACAAAATAATCACATGAATATGTTTCATTCACGGGAGGTTCTTTGTTAGATAAGATCGTTTACGGCTCATTGCATTATTTCCGGATACTCCCGGTATTCACCGGCCTTTGGGCCGGAGTAAAACTTGGCACATGCCGAACCGGTATGACAACATCGAGATATTTTATCACCGGATTAATAACCATCATCATCTGTATCGTCTGCGTATCAACGGGTCATGCCCAGAGTAAAATGTCACAATCAGCCGGACAGGCAATTATTGAAGCCATCAGGATTACCGAGCCTCTCAACTTCTGCGGTGAACCTGTCCCGCTTACCGACCCCGACGTGAGAGAAAGACTGGAAAGGGAATTGCTGGTATCGCTGGATAACAACGATGAGATTATCCTCTGGCTGAAACGCGCCAATCGCTATTTTCCCAACATTGAAAAGACTCTGAAAACCCAATCCATGCCGGATGATCTCAAGTATATCACTATCGCGGAAAGTTCCTTGCGACCGCTTGCTTTCTCCAATAAAGGGGCCGTAGGATACTGGCAGTTTATTGAAGGCACGGGAACAAGATACGGCCTCGATGTCAGCAACGACATTGATGAAAGGAGAAACGTTTATAAAGCAACGCAAGCGGCAACTAAATATCTCAGGGATCTTTATGCGCTCTTCGGCTCCTGGACGCTCGCTGCGGCCGCTTATAACATGGGTGAAGATGGTCTGAAATCTGAAATCCTGGTGCAGAAAGTTAATAACTATTACAAGCTTTACTTAAATCAGGAAACACAGAGATATATTTTCCGAATCTTGGCGGCAAAAATCATCATATCTAATCCGACAAAATTCGGTTATGTACTATCCAAAGATGATCTTTATTCACCCAGACAGTTTGACACGGTGGAAATACAGGCCAGTCAACCCGTCTCCCTTCATGTCATCGCGCAGGCAGCTGATACGTATTTCAAAATCATTAAAGACCTCAACCCACAAATCAAGTTCTATCATCTGCCTGCCGGAACCTATCAGATAAGCATTCCCAAAGGGTCGGCGAACGCTTTTTACGAACGTTACGATAAACTTATGGCAGAATGGCTTGCCTTGAAAAATAATTCCGTTTATACAGTCAAAAAAGGAGACACCCTCACAGGCATTGCCGCCCGCTTCAATGTGCCCTTTAAAGCTCTGACGATTTGGAACTCGATCAGCAACAGAAAAATTGTGCCCGGTGATAAGCTTTATGTTTTCTCTGATAGTCTAAAGTCAGGCAGCAAATCAGACAACTCTGCTGATCCATCGCCGTAAAACATCAAAACTCTTCTGGACACCTTTCAAACAGGGGAGTTTCGTTTCATCTCATCGGGATTTACCCGCCGATCCTGTTTTTTGTGTTTTTATCGCCGACCCTGCCAAAACCATAATCCAGTAGTTTTCGCGCCTGCTGAGAGCGAATTCTCGGATTTTTCGCACCCAGAACAATGGCCATCAGTCTTGTGTCGCCTCGGATGGCCGTTGCGACCAAATGAAAACCGGCAGCGCCCACATAGCCTGTTTTGAGCCCGTCCGCTCCCGGATACTTTTTAAGGAGATCATTGCGGTTGGTCAGAATTTGATTATTAAAAGTAAAACGTTCGATGGAATGAATTTTTTGCGAATTTGGAAAACGCCGCAGATATTCACGGGACAGTACGTAAATATCACGGGCGGTTGTTTTTTGTTTTCTGTTCGGCAAACCATGGGGATTGACAAAATGGGTGTGTTTCATTCCCAGCGCTTTTGCCTTGGCATTCATCCTCATGACAAATTGCTCCACGTTGCCCCCGAAATGTTCGGCCAGGGCGACGGAGGCGTCGTTGGCGGAATGAATGGCCATTCCCTTGACCAGATCAAACACTTCGTATTGGGCACCCGATTCAAAAAGCATTTTAGAACCACTCGTCTGAACGGCATTGGCGCTGATCGTAACGATGTCGGAATAAACGGCTTTCTTCTCGGCAATATCTTCGGAAATTAAATACAGCGACATGATCTTGGACAATGAGGCAGGCTGAATCACCTTGTCGGCATTTTGCTGGTAAAGCACCTTACCGGTATTCATTTCCACAAGCATCGCCGCTTTTACAGCGAGCGGTTGAAAAGATCGTTCAGCCGCAATAATCACACCCGGCAAAAAAAACAAGCACAAAATAAATACCGCTATTTTCTTCAAACTGATTCTTGTCCTCCCACATTAAATCTATGAAAAAAGATAACAACTTCCGAACTGAAAAGCAATCATTAAGTGGGAACATTGAGTGCCCGGCATTTCAGCCGATTTGTCCGAAGCCAACAACCAAAGCATCCGAATATCTTTTAGTGAAACCCGACAACTGTTCGATTCTTTTTCAGGTATAATTCTTGACAAACATCAATTTCTGCTTTAATTACTAGCATTAAAATAGTGTTTACTAAGGATGATTATGAAACTCTCCACCCGATCAAGATATGGTGCCAGGATTATGATCGCTCTGGCCGCCGCCGGTGGTGATAATTCTGTATTTCTTAAAGACATCGCTGCCAGTGAAGACATATCGGAAAAGTACTTGAGTTTAATCGTCATCCCCTTAAGAGCGGCCGGACTTCTTCGTTCTATACGGGGTGCTCGCGGCGGTTATGCCCTCGCCAGAGAGCCGAAAGATATTTCTTTACGCGATATTGTCGAGGCGGTTGACGGAGAAACTTGTCTGGTAAACTGCGTGAAGAATCCTGATATCTGCAAGAGAACATCGATCTGTCCGATAAGAGATACCTGGACCGAGCTCGGCAATACGATTCAGGAGGCGATGTCCGGTGTGACGCTCGCGCACCTTGTCGCCGGCCAGCAAGCCAAAAAAAGCGTCACCAGGCCAAAAGCAAGGCAAATCAAAAAGGAACAATAAGAGTTTTTCATGGAAATAACAAAAAGAATAGAACAGTTGAAAAAAGAAAAAAACGCCGTGATTCTGGCTCATAACTATCAACGGCCCGAAGTCCAGGATGTGGCCGACTTTGTCGGCGATTCACTGGGACTGAGCATGACTGCGGCGAAAACCGACGCGGATGTAATTGTATTTTGCGGCGTTCACTTCATGGCGGAAACGGCGAAGATTCTGTCGCCGGATAAAATAGTATTACTCCCCGACCGGAAAGCCGGCTGCCCGATGGCGGAAATGATTGACGCGGAGGGCCTCATAGCCTTGCAGGTCGAACATCCTCAGGCGGTAACGCTTTGCTACGTCAATACGTCCGCTGAAGTGAAAGCGCATTGCGATTACTGCTGCACGTCGGGAAACGCGCTGAACATGGTGCAGCATATTCTAAAAAGTCACGACGAGATCATTTTCGTTCCTGATAAATATCTGGCTCAATATATTTCCGCACAGATCGGACGTCCGCTCATTACCTGGGAAGGTTTCTGCCCAACGCATGCCCGAATTCTGCCGGAAGATATTATGCGTGCCCGCAAACTTCATCCGCAAGCCAAAGTATTAGTGCATCCTGAATGCACGCCGGAATTAACTAGGCTGGCTGACATGGTCGCTTCCACAGAGAAGATGTGTGGTTATGTTCACG
This sequence comes from uncultured delta proteobacterium, assembly GCA_903904655.1. Taxonomy (GTDB): domain Bacteria; phylum Desulfobacterota; class Syntrophia; order Syntrophales; family Smithellaceae; genus UBA8904. The sequence continues at coordinate 10,584 of CAIVDK010000338.1, forward strand.
AGAGCAGCGCGATGGAATTTATCATCGGCACGGAAATCGGCATTATTCACCGGATGCAGAAAGAGAATCCGTCGAAACATTTTTATCCGGCATCCCCCAAAGCGGTTTGCCCGAATATGAAACGGATCAACCTGGAAAA
>CAIVDK010000339.1 GCA_903904655.1 uncultured delta proteobacterium
CCAGACCTTTCATTTCACGGATAGATTTGGACTGATTCATGATAACTTCCATCTGTTTGTTCTTTTTCAGCGTATCAGCAGCACCGGAATGGGGCTTTTGTGAATGATGTGGGATGTTGTGCTGCCCAGAAGCAATTGGCGCAGGCGGTTATGCCCGTAGGCACCCATGACCATTAATTCCACCGCGCCTTCAGCAATGAATTTGAGAATTTCGTCTACCTCACGACCTGCAGAAATGATCACTTCGCAATCTGCCAAGCCTTTTTGAGCCATTTCCTCAACCTGCGCGGATAAAGCCGCTGCTTTTTGCGCGTCCGCGCTGATAATGAGGACGGTGATCGGCCATTTGGATTTTTCGGAGATGTTTAGACACAACGCCAATGCTTTTCTGGCGGGGGCACTACCGTCGTAAGCCAGTCCTATGCTTTCGATCTCACGGAAGGACTCCGGAATGACTATGACGGGTTTCCCCGAACGGCGAATAACGGCCTCGGCAACCGATCCGAGCAGTCCGCCTTCCTTCAAGTGAAAATGTTCTCCTTTTTTTGCCATCAAAACTAAATCAGCGTTTTCGGCTTCTTCAATGATGGTGTCGCTGATTTTGCCGATATTTTTTTTCGTTAGACAGGAGATACCCGCCGTTCGGCAACGATCTTCGAAATTCTTCAAGACGATTTCGGCTTTCTCTTTAAGCGACGTTTCAACGGCCTCAAAAAAACCGTCATAGGGCGGCATGCCGACTGTGGCGGAAATATCGGTCATCAGCGGTCCCTGAATCAAATATATGTCGATGACATGCAGTCCCGTAAGTGTTGCCTCTAGTTTCGGCGCGATATAGATGCCGTAATCGACAGCGGTGGCGCTGTTGGCCGATCCATCAACCGGAATGAGTATGGCTTTAATCATGATGTCTATCTCCTCTTATTCAGACTGTGATCATTTTTGCTTCTTATCAAAATGACTCAGATCATGCAGCAAATTGGCAACATCCTTTTCCTCCCAGGTGCGTGCCGAATCGGCGTCTTCGCCATTGTCTTCATCGATATGGGTGCCGTCTTCGTTAAAGGTCAGAAACTTGCCCACTAGATTGCCGTTTTTGTAAGTCGCCTTCTCTTTGATCTTTCCATTTTTGAAGTAGGCGATGTAGTCGCCTTCTCGTTTATCGTTTTTAAAGAAACCCTTTTCCTTAATTTTCCCGCTTTTATAATAGCAGAAATATTCCCCCTCAAATTTTCCGCTTTGAAAATTTTCTTCTTCCCGTAATTCCCCTGTTTTATAATAGCGATGGTAGGGGCCGTGCAACTTTCCGTCTTGATAATGCTCTTCTTCACGCCCATGACCGTTTTCAGAATAGGACATATAGAGACCGTCCATTTTATTATTGATAAAATTTACTTTTTCCCGTACCTGCCCGTTGGAATAATAGCTGATGGCGGGGCCGTTTCTGCTGCCGCGGCTGAAATGAAGCTGTGCCATGATCTGGCCGCTGGGAAAATAAGTTGTGTATTCACCCTCCATCTTCCCTTCCAGTAGATATTTCTTTTCCTTTACTGCTCCGTTTGGATAATGAATAATTGTTTCCTCGGCCATAAGATTATTACTCGCCTCAAGGGTTGTGTTGTCTACTTCCGGTGTTTCAGATTTCTAAACAATCCTCCGGGATAATGCAACTAAAAATAGCTGTATTCCGGTAAATTTTGTTTTACTTTTTTTGAAAAGGCTATTAGGGTTTGACATCAGGACAATAAGTTCCAGATAATAAGTCTATCATTACAATGAAGAGCGGATAGAGATGATTGTTTCCAATTTAGATACAACAAGAGTCGCCATCATTGGGCCGGGACGCCTGGGGACTTCGTTTGCTTATAAGCTGGGACGCGATAATAAGCGCGTCGCCATTTATTACCATAACTCGGACGTCTGCAAGGCCATTAACCGGGACCACTTGAATCCCATTCATTTAACAGAGGATTTGGCCAAACTGGCGGGTGGCATGGATCAGGTTCCGCGTCTGTCGCCGAAAGTTTACGCGACTAACGATCTGGAGCATATCGTCGAAAATAACGATTTCATTATTTTATCCGTCACGATGAATCGCCTGCCCGAATTACTCAATTATCTCAAGCCGATAATTGATAAAAAGGCGGGCGATACCTGCTTGATTTCGCCTATCAAAGGATTGATTTCCGACGAAATATCGACCGAGTTGATCACGCCGTCGCAGCTCATTCACAATCATTTATATAATCTGGAGCATAAGTATCAGGTCGCATGCATCGGCGGACCGTTTTTTGACGTGGACATCGCCTTGGGTAACCCGGTTTGTCTAACCGTTGCGGGGAATCGCCGCACCGCCAACATTATTCGGGATCACCTGCTGATGTTTAACCGCAAGGAACTCAATGCCTATTATAATTTTGACAAGATCGGCGTGGAGGCCTGCGGGGCGTTAAAAAATATCGTGGCCAATATCAAAGGCTTGACGGATTCACTGGATTTAGGCGATTCGATACCCGGCACCATCTTTGCCCGTTCCGGTGTGGAAATCCGTTCGCTGACCCGCCTTTTAGGCGGCAGTTTTCAGGCGTTTCACTCCCAGGCCGGTGTCGGCGATATGTATGTCACCGTTTCTTCTATGGCCAGTAAAAATTACCGCTACGGGAAATATTTCTATGAACTTTACACCGGCAATCCCATTGAGACCAATTTAAAGGTGCTGGGCAAAATAGACGGTACGCCGGAAGGTCCCAATACCATTCGCAATGTTTATAAATATTTGGAAAAGAAAAACATGTACAGCCCGCTTTTTTCCTGCGCCTATAATATCTTTAATAAGGGTGGCAACAAAGACGCGATTAAAGACATGATCCTTCACGCCTGCCAGTTTGATAAAAGAAAAAATGAATATATCGGACCTTTTTCCAGATTGATGTATCGGCTTTTTCCCGATTACTGGTATAGGCGGGATCAAGAAATGTTTGATTGATGCAGTTCCAACAATGGGCGGGAAATTATGTGGAAGCAGAAAATAGTGTCACCCGGGGACGTGTTGGCGAAAATTGACCCGGGTATGAGTATTTTCCTGGGGACGGGCATGGCGGAACCCCGCACGTTGGTCAGGCACCTGATGGAATCCGATCAAGCTAACTTGCAGGATTTGGAACTGATCCAACTGGTCAGTCTCGGCGATGCGGTAGCCATAGATGAACGTTATGCCCGGAAGTTTCGTTTAAAGACTTTTTTCTCCGGATGGATTGCCTCCGAGGCCATCAGTCGGGGCAGAGTGGATTTGATTCCCAGCCGCTTCTCGCGGGTTCCCTGGCTTTTTAAGACCGGTGCCATTAATATTGACGTGGCTTTCATTCAAGTGACACCCCCGGACGAAAACGGATATGCTTACCTGGTAGGCGCGTCTGTGGAAAGGCAGGCCATGGAAATGGCTAAAATCGTTGTCGGTGAAATCAATTCCCAGATTCCCCGGACGATGGGCGACACGCTGGTGAATATGGATGACTTCCACTACCTGGTCGAGGCGACCGAGCCACCATATTATGTCGAGCGCTGG
>CAIVDK010000340.1 GCA_903904655.1 uncultured delta proteobacterium
CGACACTCGGATTTTCAGTCCGATGCTCTACCGACTGAGCTACCGGCCCGCCTTGTTGATTAAACCTGCGAAAGGCAGGAAACGTCTATAAAATAAGGTTTCTTTTGTCAAGGTATTTTTTGGCCGTCCGCCCCCGTTGCCTCTTCAGGGGACGGCGTTTCCGGCTTTTTCACTTCCGGACGTGAAAAGTTCCCGGACGCGTCGCCAAGCTGAACGGAACTTTCCGCCACAGGTTTGGAATCGGGAATGGTAATTCCGGGGGCACTCCCCTGCGGATCACGGATAATAACCACTGTGCCGGCAATTTTGTCATGCCATCCCTGCTTTTTTTTATCAAAAGCAGCCCAGATATAACCAAGAGGCACTGTAAATAATAAACTGGAAACCAGATAGCCCACCGATCTTAAAAAAGCGATGCCGAAAGAAATCGGACTGCCGTCAGCGGATACAACCTGCAGGCCTAGTAACTTTTTGCCAGGCGTCCGGCCATTCAGACCATGAAAATATGTAAAATAAGCGATAAAGAGCAAAGCGTATAATGCCGAGATGACAATTCCAATTGAACCAAAACGCTCAAGGTTGGCCAGTTTGGACATCCAGCCCTGACTGTCACCGGACATCGCTCCGGAAAAATAGGCAAGACCGGCCACAATCGCCAGAACAATAAAAACAACACCGACGATGACTCCATCAATGGAATAGGCCACCAGGCGCCGCCAGAAACCCGCGAATTGGTATGTCGTCATTTTTCTTCCTCTCATGTTCCTTGGCAGAATATGCCTTTTTCATACTGGATAATGGACAAAATCGCCGCTGCCGCTGTTTCCACTTTTAAGATTCGCTTGCCGAGACTCACTGAAATAAAACCTGACTCTCTTGCCAGGGCGACTTCATCGCGGGACAATCCGCCTTCGGGGCCCACGACGATAAAATAGCGCACAACCTTTTCAAACCTTTGATCATTTAACACATCCCTGATGTTTTGTTGATCTTCTTCTTCCCAAAAAATCAATTTCCGGGCGTCGGCCGCTGCCCTTAGGAGCATATCGGCAAAAGATAAAACCGGCTCTATGGCGGCCACATGAGGACTGCGCGTGCAGCGAGCCGCTTCCCGGACAATTTTTTGCCAGCGGGTGACTTTTGCTCCCGCTTTTTCTCCTTCGATGCGGCTGACCGAACGGGCGGCTGTAAAAGGGATAATGACGTCTGTACCCAATTCAGCGGCTGTTTTGACGATCAGATCCATTTTCCCCGCTTTCGGAATCGCCTGGGCCAGCGTAATGCTGATTTTTTTATCCGCCTGCGGAATTTGCACTCCCAGACAAACATTCACGCCGGAAGCACTGAAATCTTCAATTCGCGCTTCAAACTCATGTCCAAAGCCGTCGAAAACAATGATCTTGTCGCCGGATTTGAGGCGCAGAACCGTTTTTAAATACCGGAGATTATCCGTACCCAGCAGGCAGGTTGTCGCATTTTGCAGCGCTTCAGAACTGTATATTCGGGGCAGAGTCAAAGCCAAACACTTTCCTTGAAAGATTTTACGGCCTGGAAATAATCAGGATGTCATCTCTGCTCGATTCCTTTTCAGCACGAAACAGACCCATTCTTTTTCAGTGAGTTTATTGTACACCACAAGCGGCGCGACGATGAAATGCTCCTCGATAGCAGGAACATCCGGTTCGATAATCCCGGAAATAATCAGATAGCCTTCAGGCAAAAGCAACCGGACCAGATGCGCATGCAATTTCAACAGCAATTTAGCCGTCAGATTGGCAATGATCAGATTGCGCGGTTGGCAGATTTGCGCCGCGTCTTCGTTCAATATTCGCAAACGGTCGGCCACCACGTTGATGACAGCATTTTCGGCCGCAATTTCCGTCGCCTTGGGATCGTTGTCCACGCAGATCACATCCTCGGCGCCCATCTTAGCGGCGGTAATGCCCAGGATGCCCGTGCCGCAGCCGACATCGAGCACTTTCCATTCCGTAATGGAACGATCCTTTAAAATAACATCTTCAATGGCTTCCATGCACATGCGCGTGGAAGCATGCTGGCCGGTGCCGAAAGCCATGCCCGGATCAATTTCCACCACAATATCGCGACTGTCGGGCGTATATCTTTCCCAGGTTGGTTTGACAACGATATTTTTGCAGACGCGAATCGGCTTGAAATACTTTTTCCACTGCTCTCCCCAGTCCGGATCGGCAATGATTTCGGTCGAAAGTGAAGGCGCGCTGACATCAGGGAAAATCTCTTCAAGACTTTTCAAATATTTGCGCACATTGTAAATCCGCTTCTCGCTGCGGACATCAGCGGGGAAAAAGGCTTGAATCACTTCAACGCCCGCAGGCTCTGGAAAATCAGTCGCACCGGGCGGCAATAGCGATTCGGAGAACACACCCTGCGCGCCGGTTTCCTCCAAAAAATTGCTTAGAGCATCGATCAGATCCACAGGCGCCGTTATTTCAATTTTCAGCCATTTTTCCGGTTCTTTTGAAGTCATGTTCACCCTTAATGATCTTGGGAATTATTAATCCCGCTGTTGCGGGACGAGCGTCAATTCTCCGCAGCTTGCTGCGATATAATGACGTTCATTTCATACCTCGACAGCTTGCTCGCGAGGTGGTTGATTAATTGGTCATTTCTATAGCCTGTTTTTGTTAATATATCAAGCCGCGTCCCAGAAACGCCACGGATTGATATATTAACAAATTTTTTTGAAAGCTTATTTTGCAACTGGTAATATCACCAGTCACCTGAGCAAACAAGAACAGGAAGAATAGCCGCTTTACGGCGCCCTCCTCACAGGAGAGGTCTCTATGCTAAACATTTTAAAATCCGAACATGTCATCAAAGAACCTTCCGGATTATCCGATCGCATCCAATGGTTTCGGGATTATTATTTCCGCGGAACCGAACGGGTCTGGAATAATGAATTCACGTCCTGGACGACACAAACGCCCTGAGACATCATCTATAATGAACTGACCTTTTATATCGTTCCGGAAACCTATCCGCTGCTCGATACACTGGGGGCATCTTATCTTCAGGCCGCAAGACCCGTGGCGCTTCATCCGGATTTCTGGAATTGGTCGCTTCCCGAAAGGCGCGCGTGGTTTGTCCGGGACATGATCGTAAACTATGTGCCGCAGGAAATCCTACCGGGCGATCTCGTGGCCGGTGCCCGATTTAATGTTCAGACCTCCCTGTGCTTGACAAGAGAAGAAGGTAAGGCCTGGCAAAAATTGGTGAAAGGCAAAAACGGCGCGAGATCGCAGATGAAATGGTTTCATGATCATGGTTACGGAAACGCCGGTGCTACGAGCGGCCACCTGATCCCCGGGCACGAGCGATTGCTGGCCATCGGCTCGAAGGGCGTCCATGCGGAACTTATGTCTATCGATAACGCCCCCGGCAACCAGGAACGCAACGGATCAAAGGGGGATCAATTGCGGGCCATGATCACCGCCTCCACCATGGCGCGCGATCTGGCTTCCAAATACAAAATCTTATGTGAGAACCTCGCCCAGAAGGAACCGGACGCGCAGCGCGAAGCCTAGCTTCGGACCATGGCCGCCAACTTAAGCCACGTACCCTGGGAGCCTGCGACAACATTCTGGGAGACCGTGCAGGCGCTCTGGACGCATTAAAAAAAGAAGGCCGGGAATATGAAGTCTATAATCAACAGCCCATGTTTCGATACAATACTTACTTCGGTATCAACACCGTGCATTACCTCGATCTGAAGGAAACCACAGCCGGCGCGCCCCTGCCAATTGCCTCCATCATCCCGTCGGCGCTTCTCACCAAAATGAAGAAAAGTAGCGCTGCAAAAAACCATCAGGAAAGAGTCCTGTCGTTTTTTGGAGAGGCTTTATTCAACAGGCTCGATTCCCACAGTTTCCTATCCTATATCGACCGGGACGGTTTTCCGGTCATCATCCCCGTTATCCAATGCCAGGCGTCGGACCCGAGTCGGCTCGCCTTTCATCCGGGTGCATTTTCCAACGAGCTGGGCTTGCTCGAATCGGGGATGACGGTGGCTGTTTTTGGTCTGACCATGCAGATGGAGGATGTTCTGGTGCGAGGCATCTTTAACGGCTATGACCGTTATCGGGGCATCAAACTGGGCACTCTGGATATGGACTGGGTCTATAATTCCATGCCGCCCAATCACGGACAGATTTACCCGATGGTGCCTCTGGAAGCGGTTGTCAATTTCTAAAAAGTGCATTTATGGCGCTGTCTTAGGGATTTAGAAATAGAATTGCACACCCGCCTGAACAGCATGGGTTTGAATGGGATCACCATGGAGGGATATCCCACCTGTTTCAAAATCCGGGCCACTCATTCCCATGAAACGGTATCCCAGAAGCAGTCGCCATGCGTCCGAAAGGGCGTAAGAAACGCCGGCCATGAGTTTATAGGTAAAGAGCTTATTGCTGCCATTGGTCGGAGGGAAATCGGCCAGGATGATATCATGGGCATCGAAAAGGACGACGCCCAGTCCTGCCCCCACATACGGCCTGAATCTCACACCGGTGGGGATATCATAAAATAAATTCATCGTCGCTCCCCACAGGTCATAGTAACCCGACATATCGCCGCCGCCTCCGACGAAACGGATGTCTTTCACATCGTTCCGGCCGTACATGACCTCTGCTTCGACCCGAAAATCACTGTATCGATACCCCAGGGCTCCGCCGATTCCAACACCCCATTTCGACCGGGTCTCGGCAGGTGTTAGGCCCGGTGAGGTAGTTTCCACAGAAAAAGGGTAAACGGCGGACGGGGTAAACGAGAGGTAAAACCCGGTTGGCGGGGCATCCCCCTTTCCCTGACCAGCCCACGACACCCCTGCCGTCAACAAGACCAAAAGACCCGCCATGACAATCACAAATATTTTCAAAATCCTCTGCTCGCTTTCTCAATATAAAAACGTTCACCTTCACTTCACCCGGAGACCTTTACATAACGGCATAAAACAGCAATTTTGTCATACCCTTTCAGGTCACACGTTTTATCGAAAGAATGTGATGCATTACTTGTCTTCAGAGATTGTGATCCTAACCTGTCTTGAATATCCCTTCCATGGCAATTTCGGCGATACTTTTTCTCGATGAAGGAAAGTCCCGTTCCTGGAGATATCCGGGCAAATCTTCTTTTTTGCCTTTTTTGCCCACTGCGATCATGGCTTCAACCTGATATTCATCCGGTATGCACAAGACTTCTTTTGCCTTGTCATAATCAAAACCCTGCATACCGTGAACCACCAAGCCTTTCAACGATCCCTGCAAGGCAAGACTGACCCAGGCAGCGCCTGTATCATATGTATGAGTGCGTGCGGGTTTGCCGGAATCAAAAGTGGTTTTGGAGATCACAACGATCAGCGCAGCAGCGTTTTTTGCCCAGACTTGATTACCTTCAGCCAGTAAATTGAAGAAAGTTTCCCAGTGAGGTGTATTGGACAGCGCATAGATAAAACGCCAGGGCTGATTATTATTGGCTGATGGCGCCCAGCGCGCCGCTTCAAAGAGAGACAGGAGCGTCGCCTCATAGATTTCCTCGCCGGACATCGCCCGGGGAGACCAACGGCTGATAAAGAGCTCATCAACATCATTTTCCCGTTTTCTAAAATCATGAATGTTCATAAATCACCTCTCTTTTTCATGGGTCTCTGTTATCCAAATTTTTTAATAACATCTTGATTTTAAATGTGTTTTATCATTTCAGTTCCAGCAGAGCGTCAATATCTTCGAGCATTCTGATGTTTTTTTCTCTTATGATCATGGACTTTTAAAAATAATTGAGGCGGTGCTTGACATTCTGGTTTGGAAAATATATAAAGCTCAACTTACTTAAACGGCCAACGACGTCCCCATCGTCTAGTGGCCTAGGACACGGGCCTTTCACGCCTGTAACCGGGGTTCGACTCCCCGTGGGGACGCCAAAATAAATACGATAGTTTACGAGCAACAACTATCACCTTTTACCGCCGGACACAAGTCCGGACACAAAATGCCTCCAGAGACTTCACCTCCGGGGGTTTTTTATTGAACATTTGCTTTTTTAAACTCGATCACCTGAGCTGGACCTTTGAGACCTTTCTCAAGTGCTCCCCTTGTTTCTTCCAATCCGAGGCTATGGATATACCGCGCCGTCGTGTTCGGATTTGCGTGCCTGAGTATCGCCTGGATAATTACCTTTTTTGTGCAAGATTGACGCTGTCAGATGCCTGATTTCATGAAACCCGTGTGAATCTGCGATGGTGTCAAAATAGCTTTCAAGCGACTTCGCCAAGAGCCGACGTTGAGTGAGGGGTATTTCAGCCAGTGCGGAACTGTCGCTAACCAATAATTGCATCCGTTCCACAAACGCCTCGGAACCCGGATAGATCTGCCCCCGTTAGGATTTCCATGCGCTGCTGACCCCTATTTCGTGTGTCACCAGCAGCGGAACACCAGGTGCATCAGCTCCCCGGATGGCCGCTACCAAAGCTCCCCTCCGGGTACAGTGATGGTTCCTTCGGTTTCATGCGGCATTGGTATCCTCTCTCCAGTGTAAAGCGCCACGCGATCGTCGTTATGGTACGGTCACGCTGATGCTGCCACCTATGGCCCCGTAGAGCTGAAGATAACCGAGTCCGGTTCCTGCGGGGAGTGTTGCCGTATCACCGGCTCCACCACTTCCGAGCAGCGTAAAGTTCGGCCCGTACAGGCCCCAGGCGCGTGCTCCTGACATGGAAACCATTTTCGGTCCACTCCCTGATGCGATACTCCGCCACTCGGCGCATCCTTCTGCCCCGATGGGGACTGTCGTCGTTCCGGACGAAAGCAGTGGTACCATGGAGAGTGGGCGATGGAGGTAACTGCCGTGGCGCAGCCACTCCCCGTCGCTTTTCATCATGACGTCAAGACCGTCGATATCGCGGCCGGTTGGGAGCATCATTTCCGCCAGCAGATTACTTCCGGATGGGTCGAGGATCATCGGGGTGGCGCCGCGCGGGAGGAGTGCGATCCTCCCGGGGATTCCCGGAATTTCCGCGATACGCAACCGGGGCTCGCTTCGGGGCCAGTACACCGATTCGGGAATATCGTTCACCACGAGCCACTGGTTTTTCAGTCGCTCCTGCCACGCACCGGAGAGTGTACCGCCCGTGCCGGTGACGCGCTGGCCGAACTCGGACTCGTCCAGGTAGTGACCATATCCATCCGGTTTGCGACGGATAAGGAATTGTGTGCCGCCCGCGGAAACGACCCGCAGAGAGTCGAGAGGATTGGAATCGGCTGCGAAGGTGCCGTCCGCCCGGTAGCTAAAGATTAAGCCGAACTGTGACCAGGTGAGCGGCGAGCCGGTGGAGGCCTCCGCGTTAGCAGCCGCCCTCATCAGGACGAGTGATCCGTCGGATTGAGGATCGAGCCGAAAGAGGTTCGCGTCAGTGGCATACACGCCGGCAATGCTGGCGAGCAGGCCATCGGGAACCGGAGCGGAGGCTGGGCGGATTTTGGCAAGCGGCTTCGGGAAGCGGGAAATCCGGCCATTTTCAGCCAGAGCCCGAAGCAGCACCCGCTCGGCGACCGCGGTTGCCGACCCGGAATCGAATCCGGAGGCCCCCATGACGACCACGGCGAGACCCTCATCGGGTGCAATGAGGAGATCAACACCGTAGTGCCCCATCTCCGTATCTCCTCCCTTTGACCACCCCGTAACTCCCTCCGCCCGCAGCCCGGGCTGTGCGACCGTATCCCAGCCGAGGCCAAAGGTCATCATCCCCGAGCGGACCGGATGAAAGTTGTTTATGGTCTGATCATCCGCCATTGCTGCTATTGAATTTGACGAGAGAATACGCAGGTTCCCGACGGTTCCCCTGCCAAGAAACATCCGGGCGATCTGGGCGATATCCGAAGGTGTGGAATAGGCGCCACCGGATGCCAGGGCATTCAAAAAATCCTGCGGCTGTGGAATTCCATTTGAGTATGCCTTCGCAAATGTCCCATCGGCGAATGGTTCAAGAGCGAATCGGCTATGGTTCATGCCGAGTGGTGTGAATATTTCATCCTGAACAAACTGGGCATAGGACGTGCCGGTAACGGCAGGCACCAGCGCTTCGATAAGGGTGAAGCCGTCGTTGCAGTACACGTTTGTGTAGCCGGGAACCGCCTTCAAGCGCTCATGCGCCAGCGACGCCAGAACCTGGTCGAGGTAGTCTGTTCGTGGCGAAGTGGTCTGGACATTGCGGTAGTCTGTTCCCGGAAGGCTGGATGAATGGTTAAGCAGCATCCTGACCGTGATGTCCCTGTAGCGGGGATCGGCCATGCTGAATGACTTCACGTAGCTGACGAACGGCATGTCAAGGTCAACGAGCCTTTTTTCAACCAGCTTCATCACGGCCACTGTGGCGAATATCTTTGAGGCCGATGCCATGGAGAACATGGTGCTGCCCGTCGGTGCAACCCCCTTTTCCTGGTCGGCAAAGCCGAAGGTTTCGGACCAAATGACACGGTCGCGGTTCACAAGGGCAATGGCGATGGCACTCGCGTTGTTCTGCGACAGCATTTCCTGTGCGGCGGTCTGCCCTTCCTGGATTGCTGCGCTGTAGGTAGGTCCGGATGAACTGCTGCACGATGTGATAAAAGCTGAAAGGACAACAGCGACGGCGAGACGGAGCAAGCGACGGCTTGCGGGAAGCGTCGTGGCTACCTCCTGTGAAATGCGGCCGAATTTTTTGATAAGATATTGATTTTCCTTTTATTTTTTTGATAAAATATTAGTTTTCCCTGGTGGGACTATATGGGGGCTGTTTTGGCTTGTCAAGAAATGTTTTGCATTATTTTGCGTCAAAACTGGTGGCTGGCGATGCGATTGGAGGAGAGAGGTGGAGCGGTGGCCGCCCTCTTGAGAAACCAGCCCATCTTTTGGTCAAGTTACCCGGTAAAATGGCGTTTTTGAGCGCAATCCAGACAAACCTCCGGGGCCCGCCTCAAATTAGCACCGCCGATGAAAGCCGCATTATTTATTACCGTTCAATGCAGCACAATAGTGAGCATATTCCCAATATAACTTGGAATATTTATAAACACACATCGTTTTGCACCGGCTGAACATTTGATTTCAATGAGTACGACTAATGATGTAAGTCTATTTGCTATCAGCGGCTTTTGGTTCCCATATGCGGATTTAAACGGCCCTAAAAGCATGTAAAATCAAGTGGAATACGCTCTTGATCGCCCTTTCACGCCTGTAACCGGGGTTCGACTCCCCGTGGGAACGCCAAAATAATCAACAACCTCGCAGCAAGCTACGGCGAATTAACGCTCGTCCCGCAACAGCGGGATTAAAAAAGGCAAACTGAAAAATTCAGTTTGCCTTTTTTATTGGGAGATTATTCCGCCGTGGCTTCTTCTTTCTTTTTGCGGGGCTTCTTCGGAGCATCCCCTGCGGCTGCTTCAGCGGGTTTCTTTTTGGGCTCTTTTTCACCCGCCGCTGCTTTCTTCTTCGGCTTGGATTCCTTTTCCGGCGCGGCCTTGGCTTCCTTCGGCATGGATTTTTCCGCCAGTTTCTTTTCTTTAGCCTGCTTCAACTCTTCGATCTTTACCGTTTTCTTATCAAAAGCGGCGATACGAACATTCGTTTCCCTGATTTGCGATTTCAGATTTTTCACAAGAGGATCACTCTTTGTTTTTTCGCTCGCGACCCCCTGTCCTGCTAGTTTCGAGAGCCGCAGTTCCAGTTTCTTTTCTAATACTCGGCGTTGCTCGAGTCGCACTTCCTTATTTTTTGATGCCATTTTATCCTCCCTGAAATTTTAAAAATAAAATTGAATTGCACGGGAAAATAGCAATATTTTCATTGGAAAGCCATAAATATTTTCAGAAATCGTATTTGGATAATCTAAAACTTCCCTGACTTTGACGGACAGGCCTTCCAACCGAAACGGGTTGGGCATAAATTCCCGACAAACCTGCTCCACGATGATGGAGCCCTTTATGTTAATACCTGTGTAAACAAAGAAACGACCGCCAATCATTGTCGCGATTGCCATCCTTGCGCCTGGTAATTTATCTTAGCCGCAACAAACAGATTGTTTCAATATGCTCAGTTTGTGAAAACATATCGATAGGTTGAAGGCTTTGCAGCTCGTAGCCCTGCTCGTTCAAATTCTTTACATCCCGCGCCTGCGTGGCCGGATTACAGGAAACATAAATAATATCCTGTGATTTCAAACTGGAAATTGCGGTAAGCGTCTCCGGACTCAAACCGGTGCGCGGCGGATCAAGAATGATTAGATCGACTGCATTCTTCTTGTGTATCTGGCCTTTGAGCACCTCTTCAATATCACCGCAAAAAAACTCCGCGTTTTGTATCGCGTGTCTTTCGGCATTTATGCGTGCAAATTTGACAGATTTTTCATTGATTTCAACGCCAACCATTCGCTGGGCATGCGGCGCCAGAAAAATCGAGAAAAGACCGGAACCACAGCAGGCGTCAATAATGGTTCCTCTCTTTTTTTCGCCGACAAGGCTGCAAACCTCTGCCACCATCCGGTCTGTCAGATATAAATTGGCCTGAAAAAAGCCCGTACGGGGAACAAGAAATTCGCGACCATTTACCACACGCACAATGGCCCCATCGGCATTATTCTTCGGTCCCGACCAAAATATCAAATCATCGTTATCGGATGAAACATCGCCTTTTATCCTTGTCTGCTGAATCTGTTTATTGATGGTTTCATCCATAATATCACAGTGTTCAATATCCACGATTCTGCCGCCGGAAACATCCATAAAACCCAACTGGAAGCCTCCGGCTGTTTTTGCGGCATGAAGCTGAGCCTTACCCCGATATCCATAAATCCGAGGGGAAGGAATGACCGCGCTGACCTGCGGCTGTAAAAGCCCACCGATTTTTGAAAAGGCTTCCGCAACCTGCTTTTGCTTAATAATCAACTGATATTCATAATCGATATGCTGATAGGAACAGCCGCCACACCGGCCATAATAACGGCAAAGCGGCTCCGTCCTTTGCGGTGACGGCTCGATGATTTTCAGCAAACGCCCCCGGGCAAATTTTTTCTTGCGCTCAACGATTTCAATCTCCACGACATCCTTAGGCGAAGAGAAAGGCACAAAAATAACAAACCCGTCCACGCGCCCGACACCGTGACCGCCAAAAGCAACGGATTCAATTTCCAGAGTGAAACGATCTTTAATCTGCATAACCATCCTGCCTCATCCCATATCATATACCATTTCGATTTCAAAGGATAACGCGGCGGCAAGGAGAAGGCTCCGCAAGCGTATTATTAATACGCTGAGGAAGCCGACGACGCGGCCAACAAAGTTAGCCAAAGAAAGCGAATTGGTATTATATTCAAACGCCGGAGTCAAGAAAGGTCGTATTTTTCTTTACAACGCGATCTATTGTTGTTAATTAAATTCCCACTAAAAAATCATAAGGAATTCATGATGTGCGCTCAAAGAAACTCCATCTTATGCCCCAACTGCCGCAAACTGATCAGTCTGGACGAACCGACCTGCCCCTATTGCGGATTGATCCGACCCGGCTTACATGATACCGCGGGAAAACTTCGCAATATCCTTTTCGCCTTTGAACCGGTTAAAACAATCATCACTGTCAATATCACTTTTTTTGTCCTGTCTTTGCTTTTAGATCTGGGCGGAATTTTTGCAGGAGGCAGTCCTTTTAGTTTCCTGTCCCCGTCCAATCAAAGCCTTTTAAGTTTAGGGGCAAGCGGCGCCATCCCTTTCTTTCTATATCATAATTACTGGAGCCTCTTTGCCGCTTCG
The DNA here is from genome assembly GCA_903904655.1 of uncultured delta proteobacterium. GTDB lineage: Bacteria > Desulfobacterota > Syntrophia > Syntrophales > Smithellaceae > UBA8904. The sequence goes on from CAIVDK010000340.1 coordinate 11,811, forward strand.
TTTCTGCACGGCGGAATGCTGCACATTGTTTTTAACATGATGGCACTTTATCAGCTTGGACCGTTTGTTCTGCGCGAATTCGGCCTCCATCGTTTCATGAACATCTACATTCTGACCGGCGTTGTCGGTTTTGCCGTTTCCGTGCTGGCCGGCGTCCGTTTTACGATCGGCGCGTCAGCCTCCATTTGCGGGCTGATCGGCGCAATTATTTATTTTGGGAAAAGCCGTGGCGGATCTTACGGAGAAGCCATCTTCAAACAGGCATTGGGATGGGTGGTCGGCCTGATCCTCTTCGGATTCATCTTCAGCGGCATCAATAACTGGGCGCACGGCGGCGGGCTTCTGTCG
>CAIVDK010000341.1 GCA_903904655.1 uncultured delta proteobacterium
AAAAACCAATTGCCAACTCACCAGCCGGGCTCCTCCTTGCATTTTTCAATAGGTGTCTTCAAACCTTTTTTTATTGATTCGCGCATGCCGGGAATTGCAGCGAGATACAAAGTCTCTTCTATAGACCGCCAGTCCTCCTCGGAAATGAGAACAGCGGAATTTCTCTTACCTACAATCTGAACCGGAACATGTGTATCCTTTACTTCGTCCACGAGATTGTATAGGCGCTTTCTTGCGTCTGATGCTGTTAATGTTGTCATATTTTTTAACCTCCTTAGCGTACTGTATATGGTACGTTATTAATACGACCATGTCAAACGATATTAAGGCCAACGACAACAGGTGGTCTGGGTTCTTAGGACAGGGAACAGTGCTTTATAAGTGGGAAGCTGCCCTGGGTTAAGATTCATGCCGCAGCCTGTTTCTGCGCTAGTGTGCCGAAGTAAACCAGATTCGGAGTCATTCTGTCAAAGCTGTTATGCCATCTCTTTTCGTTGTAAAACTTGAAGTAACTGGCCAGTCTGTGGGTGAAAATATGGGAAAATCGTCTGATGTCAGTATTTCCGACTTGCTTCCGGAGTTCCAGACCTTCCTTTTGAAGAAGAAACTTGCGCCAGAAAAAAATGTGCCTTTTTATGCCATCTGGGCCGGTAAATATTTCAATTTTGCCCGAAAAAAGAAAATACCGTCAGAAGGATATCAGGGAAATGCCGTTATTGAGTTTATTGAAACCCTCAAATCAGGCTCCAAAATATCTGACTGGCAAATCCGGCCGGCGCAGGACGCAATCAGGCTTTACTATTTCCATTATCTCGGTCTCAAACCTAACAATATTAAGACGGAAGAGCCAATTGAGGTTGAATCTGAATTGCTCAAAGAAGCAAAGCGTTTAATCCGGTTTAAGCATTATTCTTACAGCACGGAGAGAACCTATCTGCAATGGATCAGGCGTTTTCTTGATTACACAAAGCAATCCGGAAGAAAAGAAGCTTCAGCAACGCTTTCATCGGCCGACTGCAAAAATTTTCTCAGCCATCTGGCTCTGAAAGAAAAGGCCGCCGCTTCAACCCAGAATCAGGCGTTTAATGCCCTTCTTTTTCTTTTCCGCAACGTCCTTTGCAGGGATCTGGAGGATATCGCCGATACGGTCCGCCACAGTTTTGCGACGCATCTGCTGATGAACGGTGTCAATATCCGCGAGGTTCAAGAGTTGCTCGGCCACAAGAATGTGGAAACAACGATGATCTACACGCATGTACTGCGCGATAGGTCCCATGCTCCGAAAAGCCCGCTGGATGTGCTGTTAGCCCAAAATTTATCGCAAAAGTAAAGGCGTTTTGCCCGGTATGGGATGCCGCGCGTTTGGGAACTAACCTAATGACCTAAAGGTCACACGAGGTCACACGAGGTCACGCGGCGCGCCCTACAGCTCGGAACGGTTGACAACCGTTCCCTACGCTTCGCGAACGAAACGCGGTAAACTGGGCTCCGCCTTCAGTCTAACAGTCTTCAGCCTATAGACTATAGCCGATAGCCTATTTCAGTACAATCAGCGCATCCACAACCACGGGTTTTGATCCGGAAAGAATGACGGGGTTGAGATCAATTTCTGAGACTTCCGGGATTTCCAGACCAATGCGACCGATGTTGATCAGCATATCGGTCAGGCGCTTTTTATCCGCCGCTTCCATACCGCGCACGGCATCCAGGATTTTATGTCCCCGAATCTCCTGCATCATCTCGTGAGCGTCGCGGGTTTCCAGGGGCGCGCGGCGGAAAGAAATGTCCCGCAGGATTTCCGTAAAGATACCACCCAGGCCGAACATGACGCAGGGGCCGAACTGCGGATCACGCGTCAGTCCCATGACCAGTTCGCGCCGTCCTTTGATCATTTCCTGCATTAAAACGCCGCCGTCAAACCCCTCCATGCCGGCCATGATTTCTTTGAAGGCTTTTTTCGCCTCTGTGGCGGTGCGGATGTCCACATGAATCAACCCTTTTTCCGTTTTGTGAGCGATTTCCGCGGAGCAACCTTTCATGACCAGCGGGAAGCCGATTTTTTGAAGG
>CAIVDK010000342.1 GCA_903904655.1 uncultured delta proteobacterium
AATGGCAAAAGATAAAATCCCGACTACGCCTGCTATTCTGGCTTTGAAAGCGCATAATGCAGTCTTTACCCTGCAATCCTATAAATATGAGGAAAAAGGCGGTACTAAAGTTTCATCTGCCAAACTGGGCGTAGATGAACATTGCGTCATTAAAACCCTGGTAATGGAAGACGACTCCGCCAAACCACTGATCATTCTCATGCATGGCGATAAGGAAGTTTCCACAAAAGCTCTGGCTCGTTTTCTGGGCGTTAAGTCTATTACACCCTGTAAACCGGAAATTGCACACAAACATACGGGGTATATGGTCGGTGGAACGTCTCCGTTTGGTACCCGGAAACCTTTGAGTATTTATATGGAAAAAACTATCGCCGACTTGCCGGAAATTCTGATCAATGCCGGTTCCCGCGGTCTGCTGGCAAAAATGCGGCCTTCGGAGCTTATTCGAATTTTAGCGCCCCGCGAAGTAAGCGTTTCGATATAATTTGCCTTTTGGGTTAAAAAAAGAGATAATGCCTTCCAAGTTTTGAGGGAATATTTATGCCGGACAATGTTATTATTCGCTGCCTCAATTGCGGCACTAAAAATCGCATACCGAAGCAAAAATTTCAAGGTCGTCCTACGTGCGGCAATTGCCACGCTCCTCTGGATGACTTGATTATCCGCTGTCTGAAATGCGGTACAAAAAACCGCATGCCGGAAGAACGCCTGAATTCAAAACCGCTTTGCGGCAAATGCGGCGAACCGCTTGTTATCGCGAAACAGGACGTTAAACCGGTTGAGGTCACTGATGATTCCTTTGCGCGAGAAGTGCTGACGCAGGATTCATCCGTGCTGGTCGATTGCTGGGCGCCCTGGTGCGGACCCTGCAAGAGTCTCGCGCCTGTCATTGACGAACTGGCATCGGATTACGCCAATGGCGTGAAAGTAGTCAAGTTGAATGTGGATGAAAATCCCGTTACCGCCTCGCAATATGGCGTCCGCAGCATTCCCACCTTGCTTTTTTTCCGGGAAGGTAAACTCATTGAGAGCCTCGTGGGCGCCTTGCCGAAACAGGAAATCGAAAAGCACCTGCTCGCGATCATCAAGACGAATTGAGGACGGACAGACCCTTTCATGGAAAACAAGACCAAAGCGTATGCCTGCAAAATATTTACGGTATGGGAAGAAGATATTCAACTGGCCAACGGTAGGAAGACCCGGCAAAGCTGGGTCGACCATCAGCCGACCGTTGCCGTCATGGCAGTCAACGAAAAAAACGAATTGCTGCTGATCAGTCAGTATCGCGTCCCCACCGGTGATCAACTGCTGGAAATTCCCGCCGGTTCATTCGATGACGGGGAATCCCCGGTCGAGTGCGCGAAGCGGGAACTCGCCGAAGAAACGGGATTTCGGTCAGGTCGACTCACCGAGCTATACGCAGGTTATCTGTTGCCGGGTTATTGCAATGAATACATGCATTTTTTTCTAGCCGAAGACCTGGTTTACGAACCGCTCAGCCCTGATGATGATGAGGAAATTGAAGTCATGCCGACTCCCTGGAATCAGGTTTTGGACATGCTGCAAAACGGCCGGATCCGGGACGCGAAGACGGCGCTGGGTGTCCTGTTAGTCGAGCGCTATTTAAACAATAAACTTTTTGACCATAAGCGGTCCTAATCAATTTCAGCACTCGATCAGCGCGAATCACTACATCCAGCTTCCGTCGGAAATCAGCGCAGCATTTTTTCTCTTTTCTCCATCTGAATCTCTAAATTCTTTAATTGCTGGATGTCCTTTTTTAGCTGCTCGTTTTCCTGCTGCAATCTGGTCATTTCCGCCGAATATTTTCCCTCTAACTGTTTGCCGTTATCTTTTAATCCTTCAATTTCTTTCGTCAGTTTAACCTGCTCGCCCTGAATTTTTTGTTTCTCCTGTTTTATTTGAACCTGCAAAGCGGAAATCCTGTCCAGAATCGACAGCAAAGCCTGGGCGGCGGCGGCCCATTTGCTTTTGGGAAATTGCGCAAGTAAATTTTCCAGTTTTGCTTTTGCCTCATTATACTTCGGTTCCTTTTTTCTATTACTTAAATAGGACAGGGCCTCTTCGAACAGTTCCTTATCCGAAGACTCTTTACTGAAAATGCCGCTTGATTTTTCCACCGGACTCTTTTGTCCATTGACGTTGTCTATGACAGCTTTTGTGGAACAACCCGCCAGTGTAACCGCCACGATCATCAAATAAATCATTATTTTAGCATGGATTAACACTTGCTTGGCTCCAGAGTGCTTTGTAAGTTCTGCGGATGTGATAATTTTCTTTTTTCCACATATTCTTCCGTAACATAATTACTGCCGGGCATCATTTTGGCGTATTCCTTTAACTCCGCCACCAGTCTGGCCATGTCCAATGGGTTTTTAAAGCGCGAACCATCATCCGTAGCAATCGCCGCAGTGATCGTAATCAATGGAAATTTTTGAACAATTCCCTGACGATTTTTGCCGATGACGTATCCATTTTGCGCATCTTGGGGCGCGTAGAAACCGAGGATACGACTTTCGAAATCAATCACCAGTCTTTTACAAATAGACTGAACGTGCTCCGGATGACCAATGACAACAAAATCATCTCCCCCGATATGACCGAGAAAGATACCTGTCATGTGCGCTTCACTGATATAGCCTGATAGAATATGGGCGACTTCCTTAATGACTTCACTGCCCCACGCATATCCATACTTATCGGCAAACGGTTTAAAATTATCTAGATCTACCTGGCATAAAGAAAATGATTTCCCCTGCACCAACAACTGTTCAATCCGATCTTCAATCGCCAGATTTCCCGGCAATCCGGTAAGCGGGCTGGCATCGAGATTTAGTGCTTCCAGCACCTTGAGTCTTTTTGTCATATGGGCAAAAGATTTCGCCAGTGCGCCAATTTCATCATCCCGCCTTGCTTCTATTTTGTGATCCAGATTGCCCTCGGCAATGAATCTTGTGGCTTTCTGTAGTTGTTTCAATGGCTTAGAAATATTACGGGTAACGATCAGCGCCAGAGTAATCCCCAGAATTAAACTCAACACACCTAATCCCATCGTCATATTAACGGCCGCCCGCCCCTGTCTGGCGATCAGATTCATTTCATCATTGATGGCTTGATCCATATCTTTTTGAATATACCTGAGTTTTACCGCCATGTCATCGATGGTAGCTCTGCCGACCGTATCGGAACTGGCCTGAGCTTCACGGAATTGACCGTTTTGCACCATTCTAATTTCTTCCGAGAACAATTCCCTTAAGCGATTCTGCAACGCATCCATCTGGGCAATAGCGTTTATTGTTTTACGGTCCAGCTTTAATTTACTCGCCCTGCTCAATTCGTCTTTAAATTCATTGCTGCGTTGCCAGAAAATCTGTTCCAGTTCCGGATCCTTCAGAATTAAATATTTTTTTTCGACGCTTTCCTGGGCCAGCAGGATATCCATTAATTTTTTTGAGGTTTCCATCAGAACAAAATGGTGATTGGTGATGTTGTAAGCCACGCTGCTGAGTTTCTGAAGACTGAACCATGCATAAGCGCTGGCCAGGACGGTCAAAAGCGCCATAAACAAATAACCCAACAACAATTTGCGGCTGATAGTGAGTTTCATCTTTTCCAAAAACCTATGGAGATTGTTGCACTGGCAGAATGAAATTCCCAATAAATACGTTTCCTGCTTGAAGTAGCACAACCCGCCGGTCTGGGTAAAGAATAATTTATTTTTTTGTCCAATTTTGTGTTTTCCCGCCCCGGAAAATTCGGAAAGCTTCGGAAAGCTTCTTGCCACAGACGGAAAGTTTTGTTAAACTCTTAATCAGAAGCAGGCTGCACTTTTCGCAATCTTATAAATCTGTTGAGACAGGCATCTTTATACCTTGCCTGAATATTCATTCTTGAAAGGAAGGGAGACGCCACAATGATTTACAATGAGGAGTTTGAAACCCTGCCGCGTGAAGCATTGAAAGCCCTGCAAGTCAAAAGGCTCCAGCAGGTCCTGCAGCGTGTTTACCACACCGTTGGTTATTATAAAAAGTCGCTCACCGCCGCCAATATTTCGCCTGACGATATTCGGTCTCTTGACGATTTAAAAAAGATTCCCTTCATTACCCGTCAGGATTTGCGCAACAATTATCCCTTTGGCCTGTTTGCAGTCCCCATGAGCAACATCGTCCGCCTGCACGCATCGTCGGGTACCTCCGGACGATCCTCCGTGTTTGGCTATACCAAGCGTGATATAGAAACCTGGACAGACCTGATCGCCCGTTCCCTGGTTGCTGCGGGTTTAACCAAAAACGATATTGTTCATAACGCCTTTAGCTATGGCCTGCCTCCCGGGGGGCTGGGCCTGCATTACGGCATCGAAAAAATCGGCGCCAGCGTCATTCCCATGTCCGACGGCAACACCAAACGACAAATCAC
>CAIVDK010000343.1 GCA_903904655.1 uncultured delta proteobacterium
AAAATCTTGTTGATAGCGTTCTTCGGTTCACTCCGGATGGTAAGAAAGTTCTTTTCAGTTTGCGGACACTCTCTTCTTCCGCTCAGAACCTATGGATCATGGATGCTGCAGATGGAGCCAATGCAAAAAGACTCACCACGCATCTCGGGGCGGCTATCAGGCTCTACGGAGTTTTTGTTTCACCAAACGCACAGCAGGTGTTCTATGACACCGATAGGTCGCTGACGAGTGAGAGTGCACTCAATCAGAGCCGGTTGTCGCAGTCGGTGCGGAATATTTGGTCGGTCACTGCTGCCGGAGCGGATGCAACGGCACTTACGTCTTTGAAGGAATCAGGCGTTGCCTTGAAAGATCTTAAATAGGAAGGTTTTCGCCCTTCCCGTATTTCACGGGGGCCTTGTTGTATTCCTCCATAGCGCGGGTCATAAGTTCGCGCAGATGATCGCGCCGTTTGCCTTCGGACGGATGCGTAGAGAGCAGCTCTGGTGGCTTGCCACCGCCAACTTTTTCAAATCGTTCCCAAATCAGAGGGGCTTCGCTAGGGTCATAACCCGCACGGGCCATAAGGATGATGCCAATTTCATCAGCCTCATTTTCATTGGAACGGCTGAAGGGAAGGGCTACTCCCACCTGTGATCCCATGCCAAGAAGGGCCATAAGATTGTCTTTCTTAGGGTTGTCCTTAAGCAGTGTCCCTTGAAGCACTGAAAGTCCACCAACCATTGCCATGTTCATTGAGATGCGCTGGGCTCCGTGCCGGGCAATTGCGTGGCCAACCTCGTGGCCCATTATGGCGGCGGCGCCAGCTTCGTTGAGAGCGATTGGGAAAATCCCTCTGTAAAAGGCAATCTTTCCACCAGGCAAACAAAATGCGTTCATCGTTTCGCTGTCGATGACGTTGAACTCCCATTTAAAGTCCGGACGATTCGCAGCGCCTGCTATGCGAAGCCCGGTGCGACGGATGGGCTCAACATAGCGGGCATCAGTCATTATTTTTTCTTTTGTCATTACCTCTGCATAGGCGTCCTCGCCCATCTTGCGTTCCTGACCTTCTGTAATGAAGTTCATGGATTTTTTGCCAGAGATTGGGGCAGTCATGCAGGCCGTCAGGTTGATTGAAAGGAGTGTGAGAATAATAATTGGGAATGAGTTTTTCATGAGTTTATCTCCAGTTCTTTTATTTGGCAAAGAAGGCCAGTATCGTAGCGCCAAGTGTAAGCCGGTAAATTATGAACACCAGTGTGCTGTTTTTTTTGAGAAAACGAATAAGCAGATCAATTGCCAGATATCCGCTCACGAAAGCGGCAATGGTGCCAAGGATGAGGGTCGTGACGCCGGAATGGTCGAGCTCCGGTAGTGATTGTTTGAGCTCAAGAAGTCCGCTGGCAAACACGGCTGGGATGCTGACAAGAAACGAATAGCGGGCAGCTGTGCTGCGCTCAAGGCCCATGAAAAGGCCGCCGGTAAGGGTGGTTCCGGATCGTGAAGCGCCGGGGATAAGAGCGAAGCACTGGGCGAGCCCGATGACAAGGGTGTCTTGCCAGGTCACGGCCTCGATCTCTTTGTGCTTTTTTTTGCGTGCCCGGGCAAACAGCTCGGCGGCTCCGAGAAGCAGCGCAAACACAATCAGATTCGTTCCTATCACCGTAAGGCTTTTCGTGAATGCGCCTTCAATGATGTGTTTGAAAAGCAGTCCTATCACCACTATGGGTATGGTACCGATTATTACAAACCATCCAAGCCGAGTGTCTAGCGACTGAGTCGTGAAAGGTTTTTGAAAACGGAGGACAGCATTCTCGCGAATGAAGGCGCGGAGGATGTTCCAGATGTCGCTACGAATATAGACAAGCACTGCAGCTAGGGTT
>CAIVDK010000344.1 GCA_903904655.1 uncultured delta proteobacterium
ATTATCCCAAACCAGGGTATGTCAAAACGGGTGAAGAACTTCTCAACAACAATATCGAGACTGTGCCGATGCTATTGACGCCATTTTTTCCAAAACTAGGGTTGGTTGGCTTAGTGGGTGGGTCTGATACTGGTAAGAGTTCATTCTTGAGGGAATTCGCGATGGCAATTGTCTCAGGAAGGAATGATTATCTTGGATTTCCGTTAACCGCTAACTGCAAGTCCGTTCTGTACGTAAGTACTGAAGACGATGAATTTGCCGTTAGTAGCTTGATCAAAAAGCAAACAAATCTTACCCATTCGTCGAATTACCAAAACCTCAGGTATATCTTTGGAACTGAGGATCTCGACAAAAGAGTCATAGCTGAACTCAAAAGGCAACCTGTTGATTGTTTGATTATTGATGCCTTTTCAGATGTTTATTCAGGAGATCTTCACAAATCAAATGAAGTTCGTGGGTTCTTACAGAAGTTCTCGAATCTTGCTTCACAAAACCGTATGCTGGTAATCTTTTTGCACCACACGGGTAAAAACAGTGAGAGGAAAGAGGCCAATAAGAATAGTGTGCTTGGTTCACAGGGTTTTGAGGCGAAAATGCGTATGCTCGCTGAATTGCGCCAAGATCCAAATGACAGATACCTGCGACATTTGATTATTTTAAAAGGTAATTATATACCCACCGAGGCAAAAGAGAGAAGCTACGTCCTTGAATTTGATGAGAACTTGAGGTTTTCAAACACAAATAATAGGGTGGATACCTCAACAATCGTTCAAAGAGACAGCAGACCTGATACAACTCCTGTCAGAGAAAGAGCTTCGGTCCTTCATAAGGAAGGGAAAGGTTATAGAGAGATTGCTGATATAATTTCTCGTGAAGGAACACCAGTCTCAAAAAGCACTGTTGGTAATTGGCTCAAAAATAATTAAGTAGCCGGATTTTAAATACTGTCCAGTTGTCCAGTTGCTAAGTGAATTGGACACTGGACAGTTCTTTACCCGGAAAATAGTCAATTCTACATTGGATTGGTCATTTGCGAAATTCATAAATTCTGGCCAGAAAATTTTTTCAAATTTTTTAGCGAAGTTTTGGTAATAACCCGCTTGGACCACCTATATCAAAGACCCCCCCTCTGGTTTGGGATTGGGTTATATCCCCACCCGTTAAATTTTTATTAACTTATTTAATATCTAATAGTTATGGTACGGATCACCAACTATGCCGAGAGGCACAACGCTTTGGGTGAAGCTTTTTTTGCCCTGATTCTCCAGGGGGGAATCGAAATGGTAAAAAGCAATACAACTGGCAATTTCTATGCGACTGCAAAGCAAGCCAGTGTTACTTCCACGTTTGACGAGGACACCTGCAAGAGATTGATAGGGTCTGAAATGACTGGCTCAATCAGGAAAGTTCCCTGTGAACCACAACAGTACGTAGTTCCTGAAACTGGCGAGGCAATCACCATCACCAGCCGTTGGGAATATGTTCCTGAGGGTGAATCATTGGAGGACACCGTTTTTGCGGGAGAAGTCATTGGCGTACCGGAGAAACGGGAAGTGCTGACATTCTGAGTGAAAGGGGAAGTTAAACGCTTCCCCTTTTTTATTACCCAATTCATTCAATACCATAGGTACGCTAATCAACAACATTAAACATTATGAACTTATTAACCAATAACTTGGCTGAGGTTAGGATCACTTACACCTCAAAAGTACCTGCCTGTGATCGCATAAAAGTGCGTTGCAGTCAAGATGCCGACAAAGCCTTACGATTGATCTGGCCATCCTTTGAACATAGGGAATATTTCTATATCATGCTGCTCAATCGCTCCAACCAAATCCTGGGATTTTCACAAATCTCTATGGGGGGAATTTCCGGTACTGTCACGGATATCAGGATTATATTTCAGACTGCCATCAAAGCAAACTGTAGAGGAATCATCCTTGCTCATAACCACCCGTCGGGCAATTTATCTGCCAGTGAAGCTGATATCACCATCACCAGAAAAATCAAAGAAGCTGGCAAATTGCTGGATATAACTCTGCTCGACCACATGATTATGACAGAGAGCGCATACCTGTCAATGGCAGATGATAATGTGTTATGATATTATATTAATTAACTAATAATCACTACTATGCAACTTATTCAATCACAACGACAGCAGGCTAAAATTAAAATGGGTCTGCAAGGTCCATCAGGATCAGGTAAAACCTATTCTGCACTACTCATCGCCTATGGACTGATAGGCAACTGGCAAAAGATCGC
>CAIVDK010000345.1 GCA_903904655.1 uncultured delta proteobacterium
CACCGAAGAATCCATCCGGATTAACGAAACGCGGGAGGCGGCCATCGTGATTTCCGCAAGCGGCATGTGCAACGCGGGACGAATCAAGCATCATTTACGGCACAACTTGTGGAGACAAGGCGCCAGTATTGTCTTTGTCGGATTTCAGGCGGAAGGCACGCCGGGCCGTAAGATCGTTGACGGCGCGAAAAAAATACGCATTTTTAATGAAGACATTGCCGTCGCGGCCAAAGTGTTTACCATCAACGGTTTCTCCGCCCATGCCGGCCAGGACCAGCTCCTGGATTGGCTCAAAGACTTTCAGAACAAGGCCATGCAGGTCTTTCTGGTACACGGCGAATTTTCAGCGCAGGAAAATCTGGCGTCCTTAATCCGGGAGAAATTCGGCCTGTCCGTGACCATACCGGAATATCTGGAAGAAATCCGGTTGAAACCCGGCGCGGCAATAGAGGAGATTAAACAACCAACAGTCGCTGTTCCGCAGGTTAACTTATCGCCGCTTTTGGCCGACTTGAAAACAAAATTGGATGATGTGGGCGGCAAAATGGGGAAGTTTCAATCCCTGTCGGCCTCTCAACAAGCCGCGATTGCCGACTTGCTCAGGCAGGCCGCTCTGAACATTGATGAGATAAAAAATAAGTCTTAAACATCAGTTTGTGCTGATTTTTGGTCAAGATATTTTTACAGGCTTTATGATAAGATGTCGTCCGTGATCATCGAAAAAACTGTTTAATCAACCACCTCGCGAGCTCGCTGTCGAGGCATGAAATGAACGTCATTATATCGCGAGGTCGTTGCGGAGAATTAACGCTCGTCCCGCAACAGCGGGATTTAAATGGTGCCGAAGCCGGGATTTGAACCCGGACGGATTTTGTCCACTACCCCCTCAAGATAGCGTGTCTACCAATTTCACCACTTCGGCAACAATTTAATATTAAACATCAATACCGCATTCCCGTTGATCGTTTTTGAAAAGCCAAGGTTTTCAGGTTTGCGTATATGAAAAGAACAACTCTTATTTCGCTGCCGGTGCAGCAGCCGGTGTATTTGCCGTGCCTGGTGCAGTAGCCGGCGCTGCAGGCGGTGCTGCGGGTTTTGGCGCTACGGGAACCGTTTGCGTGGTCACAGGCGTTGATACCCCATCAATTAAAGTCGACGTTTTTCTTGATGCTGTATAGGTTAATGCGATGGACGTCAGCATAAAAACGATGGCTACTCCCGCTGTCATTTTTCCCAGAAAAGTGCCCGAGCCGCTGGAACCGAAAACGGTTTGGCTGGATCCGCCGAAAGCAGCGCCCATATTCGCGCCCTTACCTGCTTGAAGCAAAACGATTAAAATCAAAGTAATGCAGGCTAAAACGTGTATTATTGTCACCAATGTCGTCATCTTTAACGTCCTTTTTTAGTAAAATTCAATTATTTTCAGTAATCCGCCGGATACATATCACCGGCGGATATTTTATTCAACGCTTCTTTTATGGGAAGGCCAGCGTTATATTGATTAATAAAAACAATTATATCTTAATTGAGAAATCCAATCAATTCTGCTGCCTGCTATTCAACCACCTCGCGTGCTCCCTGCGAAGAATTGACGCTCGTCCCGCAACAGCGGGATTCAAAAACGCGCGGATCATATCCAAATGACGAGAAATCGTCAACTTTTTTCTTTTCTTCGTGGATCTGGGGTCACTCAAGCTAAAATTAAACTTTGAACTCGGACCGTTCCCTACGCCTCACGCTTCACCTACTCACGGTCACCCCTACCCGGTCACAGTATCGGCTGATCGGACAGGTGCTGCAAAGTGGCGATACGGGTTTGCAGGTTTTCCGGCCAAATGCAACCATCAGCGTATTGTAGGTAATCCAGTGCCGGCGCGGCAGCTTGGCCCGGAGCGCAAATTCCGTTTCATCCGGTGTTTTGGTGACGACATAACCCAGCCGGTTGGCGATACGATGGACATGCGTGTCCACGCAAATGCCGTCCTTACCGTAAGCCAGTGTGATGACCAGATTGGCCGTTTTACGCCCGACGCCCTTGATACTTAAAAGGTCGTCCAGATTATCCGGCACTTTCGAACCAAAACGGTCAATGAGTTCGCGGCAGGTATGGTGAATGGTCCCGGCCTTGACCCGATAAAAACCTACCGGATAGATTGTTTTGGCAATTTTCACCTGAGGGACTTGCAGCATTTCTTCGGGGGTGGCCGCCAGCGCAAAAAGCCTTTCCGTGGCGACTTCCGTGACTTCATCTTTGGTACGCAGGCTCAAAAGCGTGGAAATCAAAATAACAAAGGGATCGCGCTGATCTTCCGCCAGATGCGATACGATCGGCATCGTTCCCACGGCCAGTTCTTTTTTTAGGATTTTCACAACTTGATTAATATGATCATCTTTCATCGAGCCATCCCTTTATTATGGGCTCATGCGAAAAGCAAGTCTTTATCCACAAACCCGCAGCGACCTGTGATTGGAATATAGCCATAAAATTATTGATAAAGAACCGGTTTAGCCGAAAGTGTTTTTTCTTGACAGAGGCTCTTTATTCTTATAATGCCAAGTCAGCAACTTTGCGCGCCTTTGATGGAGTTTGGCACTTCAGGGAAACGGTTCCGGCAAAAATCCCCGATAATCAAGCAGATAGAATCCATCCGGCAGGTCGCCTAGTGTAAATCTGATTATGCGGGGAAATATATTGAATTGATGCAGAAAACCAGGAAATATCCAATAAATCCGCAAAATGAAAGCGGCTCTCGAAAAAAAAGGCTGGGCCAAGTCATTGTCATTGAAGATCGTTGCAAGGGCTGCGGCTTTTGCATTGCCAATTGTCCCCGGCAGGTTTTGCGATTTTCCTCCACTTTTAACAAAAAAGGCTACCATCCCCCCGAAGTGAATGACGCCACAAGGTGCGTTAATTGCCATTTCTGCGAAGTTCTCTGTCCTGATTTTGCCTTATACAGCATTGAAAATGATGACCTTAATGAATGAGGGTTGAAGGAGATTGGTTTTGGTTGCAAAAGAAGTATTAACAGGAATGCATTTCATGAACGGCGATGAGGCCTGCTGCGAGGGAGCGCTGGCCGTCGGCTGCCGTTTTTTTGCCGGCTATCCGATCACACCGGCTACCGAAATTGCTGAATCCATGTCGCGACGGCTGCCTCAACTGGGCGGCATTTACATCCAGATGGAAGATGAAATCGCTTCTATGGCGGCGATCCTGGGCGCCAGCTGGGGCGGTGTTAAATCCATGACCAGCACGTCCGGACCCGGATTCTCTCTGATGATGGAAAATATCGGGCTCGGGATCTGCACGGAAACGCCCTGCGTGGTCTGTAACGTCCAGCGGGCGGGACCCAGCACAGGGCTTCCCACGGCTGTGGGGCAGGGGGATATGATGCAGGCGCGCTGGGGGTCGCACGGTCATTACGAGATCATCGCGCTGTCTCCGTCCAGTCCGCAGGAAATGTTCGATATGACCATCCGCGCCTTCAACCTTAGCGAATACTATCGTCTGCCCGTAATTATTCTGGCCGATGAAGTGGTTGGGCATATGAATGAACGAGTCATCATTCCGCGCGAGGATGACATTGAAATCATTAACCGGCGCAAACCATCCGTTTCCCGGGAAGACTACCTTCCCTATGAAGCAGACGCGGACGGGATCGCGCCGATGGCCAACTGCGGCGACGGTTACCGGATTCACGTAACCGGCCTTACCCATGACGAACGCGGCTATCCGGCGATGAACGCCAAGGCGCAGGAACAAATGGTCACACGCCTGGTCGGTAAAATACGCAATAATCGTGATAAAATTATCAGCACGAAAAATTTCTATCTGGATGATGCCGAAGTCGTCGTGGTGTCTTACGGCATCAGCGCCCGCTCGTCCATGAAGGCCGTGCGCGACGCACGCAATGAAGGAATCAAGGCGGGACTGATCAAGCTGGAAACCATCTGGCCTTTCCCCGAAGAACTCATCCGCAGCATCGCTCCTCAGGCTAAAGCGATGATTATGGCGGAGATCAACGGCGGTCAAATGGTTCTGGAGATGGAACGCTGCGTTGGCGGCGCCTGTCCCGTAAGTCTGGTTGGAAATTATGGCGGTGCGATTCTCCACCCCAATTTGATTCTTGGCGCTATTTCCAAAGCCGCTAGAGGGAAAACATGACAACATCAAAACCCGTAAAAAATATTCCACCCCATCCGATGGATTCTCTGCTCAGAACAGAAAGAATTCCGCATATCTGGTGCCCCGGCTGCGGCATCGGCACCGTGTTTTCCGCCGTGATCGCCGCGATTAAGAATACCGGATGGGATCCTAATTCCATTGCGATGGTATCCGGTATCGGCTGCACCGGACGCATGGCCGGTTACATCAAGCTGGATTCGTTTCATACCACGCACGGCCGCGCCCTGCCGTTTGCCACCGGCCTGAAACTGGCGCGTCCGCAAACAAAGGTCATCGTTGTTTCCGGAGACGGCGATCTCTTTGCCATCGGCGGCAATCATTTTATTCATGCCGCGCGCCGGAACATGGATCTGACCGTGATTTGCGTCAACAACCTTAATTACGGCATGACAGGCGGTCAGCAGGCCCCCAGCACGCCGCTGGGCGCCAAGACCACGACATCCGTCAACGGGTCGCCCGAAGAGCCCTTCAATTTCAGCTATCTCGCCTCCGCCTGTGGCGCGACGTATGTGGCGAGATGGACAGCCATGCAGGTGAGATCGCTGCGGAGCTCCATCAGCGAAGCCCTGGAAAAGCGCGGCTTCAGTTTTGTCGAAGTCATCACGCCCTGCCCGTCTTCATTCGGGCGGCGCAACCGCATGGGCAGCGCGCTGGAAATGCTGAAATTTTATCATGGCCGTTCGGTCATCCGCGGCGACATTGATCCCAAAGATGCGTCCATGGATATTGATAAGGAAATTGTTGTGGGGAAATTTGTGGATATCGAGCGACCCACATTTTTGGATCACTACGAAAAATTCAACCGTCCTCAAATGCCGCCGTGGCGTTCCATGCATCCTGACAATCAGAAAGGACGGTGAAAAGCTATGCCGGATAAAAGGGAAAGACATATTTTAATCACCGGTTTCGGCGGCCAGGGTATTGTCATGGCCGGCGATATTTTGGGAAAAGCGGCAACACTTTACGATCATAAGCACGCCACCATGACACAGAACTACGGGCCGGAGGCGCGCGGCGGCGCCTGCACAAGCCAGGTCATCATCAGCGGCGAGGAAATCCTTTTCCCTTGTGTGGAAGAGCCGGAAATTCTGGTCTGCATGAGTCAGGAAGCCTACACGAAAAACGTTAAATCCCTGCGTCCCGAAGGCACCTTAATCTGGGATACGGACCTCGTGCACACGCGCAAAACCGACATGCACTACAAAACATTTCACATCCCGTCCACGCGCTTTGCCGAGCAACTCGGAACCAAGATGATGGCCAATATCGTCATGCTGGGATTTCTCTCCGCGGTTGAACCTCTTGTTCATTCCGAAGCGCTCAAAAAGGCCATCATGGATTCCGTTCCCGGGTCCACGAAAGACAATAACCTTCATGCCTTCAATAAAGGCAGAGAATACGGCACGTCAATCATTAAGGGATTGGTGAAGGCAGAGCAGGCGAAACACCAGGATTAAAAAAAGGCTAAAGACCGAAGACCGAAGGCTGAAGGTTGTAGACTGAAGGCTGAAGGCTGAAGGCTGAAGGCTGAAGGCTGAAGGCTGAAGGTTAACCCCCTTGCTCACCTAAAGGTGGCTCGAGGGAGCGCGAGGCTGAAGGATAAAAGGATATATGTGAAGCGTTTTTTATCATGGATTACTGCATTTTTGTTTTTCCTCATGGCAGGACAGGTATCAGCAGCGAATGCGACTGATCATTTGAGCACGAAAGCACCCGTTGGGTATTATCCAGGAGAGTGTGATAACTTATCGTCACTGCCCGCCAAAGAGAAGAAACTTGTAGAATTTGTCTGCAAGGCAAAGGCTTTCGCTTTCGCTAACATAAAAAAAATGGGCAAGCAGAGGGGATTGGCCGCTACATTTAAGGAATTTAAGAGGCAGGCCGTTGATCCTGAGTGCAAAGCCGGCAAATGTCCATTCCAGCAGGGGGAACTTTACATGTTCGCCTATGAGAACGAAACGCAGGATGGCCGGACTGTACAGATTTACTGCCGGGCACACGGCGCAAACCCGGCAATGGTCGGCAAGGATTTCTTCCATACAGGTTTCGCGATAAAGGCTTATCCTCAATATGGGATAAAGAGCGTGCCGGACGCTAAATTCTTTCGCATGGTTTCCGACGCCGCCTACCGGAAAAACGGTTATGATAAAGGTTTTGTTCTATTCACCTGGCCCAATCCAATGGATGGAAACAAAATATGGCTGAAAAAAGGCTATTCCACAAAAATCACGGATACCATCTGGATCGGCTCCGGAATTTACATGGAGAAGGTTGATCGATAAAGGACGTCAGATCAAATTTACAAAACAAACCCCATTGGGATAGAATCCCAATGGGGTTTGTTTTTATTCTTCATTCTTGAACTTCTGTTTGTTTTTCCTTCGGCCTTCGGTCTTCGGTCTCGCGCCCCCTGGCTAGGGGGTCGGTCTCGCGCCCCCTGGCTAGGGGGTCGGTCTCTTTTAATTATAGCCTTCTTCATACGCCAGCATGTCTAAATGCAGCGTGGCAATATCTTCCACATCCAGGTTCACTTCTTCGGATGATTTCGACAACTCAACGATTTTAATATACCGGCGGCACTTGTTGCAGACATCAACCCGATGGCTTTCTTCGCCTTCCACGGCAAAATAGGCCAGGGAATGTTGTTCTTCGTTACCGCAGAAGGGGCATTTGATCCGGCGGAAATGCCATTTATGTCCGCACTGGTGGCAGAACAGATAACGTCTGCCGTCTTCGCTTTCCCGGATTTCGCCGATTTTCGGTTCCTTGCCGCAGATAGGGCAATAACCTTCCGTCCAGCCGGATTTTTCAACAGCCGCTCCATATTGCTCGGCTATAACTCCCAACTCCGGACGGAGACTTTCTTCGATAAACAAATCGACCAGATCGAGATGTTCATCATTTTCTCCCGACATTTTCTCTTCTTTGTCCAGAATTTCGTCTTCGGCAGGATTGGGATTAAATGACGCTCTGATAATCTTTTCCCAATCAAATTTTTCATCTTTAATAATATCGAGAAACTTGTGCGCTTCTGCAGGCATTCTTTTTTCAGCAATGGCGATCAGCGAATAAAAATATTCTTTCGGGCGGGTCAAATCGTATTTTTGTCCCGCAAGATCAATCAAGGGCAGGCCGCCTTCCATTTTTCCGGGGATTAATTTATCTTCCACGGAAAATATAGGACTCGTCATATTTCTGCGGTATTCTTCCCGAAGAATCAGAATTTCCGCCAGTATATCCAGTAAATCCGTATAGTGAGGAATACTTACCTTGTAGTCCTCTATTGTTTTTAAAGATTTGCGCAGTGTTGCAGCCATGATTTATCGTCCTCCATAATTCTTCTTTTGCCAACTTTATCCCGCTGCTGCGGGACGAGCGTTAATTCTCCGCAGCGAGCTCGCGAGGTGGTTGATTCATTCCAAGGCAACCGCTTGGTTAAGATAACAACGGCAGCGCCTAAAGGCAAAGTCCGCCTCGCCTATAGCCGCTTTCCCCTGCATCTTCAAGCAATATTTATATCGCCCGCAAAGCGCTAAAACTTCACGGTTTATTCTCTATATAATATCCGCTGAAGCATCTTTCAGACTAAAAAAATAATGGGTGAATGCCCATAAGGCCAGAATTTATTGTTAGAGGAACTCTATTGCTTGACAATCTATAAATAAATGACTAAGCAATTCATCGTTGAAAAAAGGGGGAGGTAATATGGCAAAGACATTGGGAGACATTACCGGAGAATTAACTGAAAAAGTGTTGGAACCCGCGAAGGCCGCGGCAGACCTTCTCCGCAAAGATGCCCGAGCAGATGCTGATAAGATTGTCGCCGCAGCCCATATGGAAGCGGGGAAAATCCGGGAGCAGACGAAACGGGAAATCGAAAACCTGAAAAAACAGATGGACGTCGATCTGGAAACGGCAAGCCGTAATTTCCTCATTATGATCGAAGAACGACTGGAAAAGGTTGTGGTCGATCCCATCATCGAAACGGCGGTCAAACCGATCCTTGACGACCGTCAATTTTTAGAAAAAATGATACTGGAAATTCTCGCCGGATATATCCACCACATTGGGAAAGAGCATCACATCGAAATCCTCCTGCCGGCGACGGAAAAATCCGAACTCGAAACCTGGTTTATTGAAAAATTCCGCCATAAAATGTCCCATCCGCTGGAAGTCCGATTTACGGATAAAATCTCCTTCGGCTTCAAGATCGGTATTGCAGGCTCGGGCAGCCACGTCAATTTCAGCGAAGGGCTGGTCCAGGTGTTTTCCGAATTTTGTTCGCCCCGTTTCCGGAAATACTTTTTCCCCCGGAAGGAGTCGTAAAAAACGATGGGGGCTTACTATTTCCTGACGTGCCTGCTGCCGCCACTACCGTCATCCTTGGGGGAAAAGCTCGCCGTCCCGTTTTCCGACATCACCCGGATGGTGCGCCGTCACATCCAGCCTTCGGACGATGATCTGCTCCGGTCGCAGCTTTCCGTTATCGACGCGGCCAATTGGGAAAACATCGACCAGGGAAGAGATCATTTTCTGGAAGGCGGAACCCTGAGCCAGGAGGAGATGGAAACCAGGCAGAATCTGCCTATGTTTATCAGGCAATTCCTGGACGAAAAGGAACGGGGAATCCGACGCTCCCATATCTATGACCGGCTCTGGGAAATCTGCTACGGAGCCCTGCTGGCCAAGGCCGAGGAAGAGGGTTGCCGCTATCTGATCGATTACACCGTCTGGGAGATCGAACTGCGTAATTGCCTGGCGACACTGAGACTCCGGGAGAGCGAAGGAAATATCGCCGATCGCACTATTATGCCGGGCATCCGGGCATTCGATTTTTCGGTGCTTCTCTCCCAGTTAGACGGTCAAAAGAATCCTCTGGAAACAGAGCGCATTATTGATGGCGAGCGACTGAAACAGATTTTTCATTGCCAGGGCGCCGACTCGTTTTCTCTGGACGCCATACTGGCCTTCCTCGCCCGCGCCTCCATTTACAGTCGCTGGGAAAGAATGCAGATTCCTTATAATATTGATAACTTTTTACATAGTGGAGGTTGAACGTGGGTGATCTTTCCAAAGGTCGTATCATCGCGATAAACGGTCCCCTGGCAACCTGCGAGGTTGGCCAGGGTCGTGAGGTTCTCCAGAACGAAGTGGCTTATGTGACCTGTCAGGGGGCGTCCCTTAAGGCGGAGGTGATCCGCGTTCGGGGCCGGCAGATCGACATGCAGGTTTTCGAAAGCACCACCGGGATGATCGTGGGGAATGAGGTGACATTTTCCGGAGAGCTGCTCTCGGCAACTCTGGGGCCGGGCATTTTAGGTATGATCTACGACGGCCTTCAGAATCCCCTGACGCATTTGGAAAATGAACAGTCTTTTTTCCTCAAACGGGGTCAATACTTAAATTCTCTGAATGAGGAAAGGCAGTGGAACTTCACGCCTTCCGTGGCCGCAGGCGCCGTTGTCAAGGCCGGTCATTATCTGGGAAGCGTTCCGGAAGGACTCTTTAAGCATCATACGGTCGTTCCGTTTTCTCTGCGCGGGACCTGGGAGATCGTTCAAATCATGCCGGAGGGCCCCTACCGGGTGAGTGAGACCATTGCCGTCCTTAAAAGCACTGAAGATGGACGCGAAACACCTGTTACACTCAAACAGGAGTGGCCGGTCAAGATGCCGGTCCGGGCTTATCAGGAGAGACTGCTCCCCAACCGGCAACTGCTCACGCAGTGTCGGCTCATTGACATTTTCTTTCCCCTCGCCGAGGGAGGAACGGCCTGCGTTCCCGGCCCCTTCGGCGCCGGCAAGACCGTTTTACAGCAGATCATTTCCCGTTATGCCGAGGCGGATATTGTCATCATCGTGGCCTGCGGCGAGCGGGCAGGCGAGGTCGTAGAGACAATCCGGGAGTTCCCGGAACTGGAAGACCCAAAGACGGGCGGCTCTCTCATGAACCGGACCATCATCATCTGTAACACATCGTCCATGCCTGTGGCCGCCCGTGAGGCGTCCATTTATACGGGCATTACCATCGGAGAATATTACCGGTCCCTGGGGCTCAAGGTACTCCTCCTGGCCGACAGCACGTCCCGCTGGGCTCAGGCTCTCCGTGAATCTTCGGCGAGACTGGAAGAGATCCCCGGCGAAGAGGCGTTTCCCGCTTATCTGGAAAGCCGTATAGCCGCCGTTTATGAACGGGCCGGGCTGGTGCAGCTTTCCGACGGCTCCACCGGGTCTTTGACCGTGATCGGCAATGTCTCCCCCGCCGGCGGCAATTTTGAAGAACCTGTTACACAGAACACCCTCAAGGTTGTGGGCGCCTTCTACGGTCTTTCCCGATCACGTTCCGACCAGCGGCGTTATCCGGCCATCGATCCTCTCATCTCCTGGAGTCTCTATCTTCGGCAAATGAAGGAATCTCTGGCGGAACGTTGCGATGGATGGGTGAAACTGGTCGAAGAGGTCCATAGGCTTCTTTATGCCGGCAGCGAAGTGCATCAGATGATGCTCGTTGTCGGTGAGGAGGGCATCGGTCTTGACGATCTCATCACCTATCTGAAATCCGAGATTGTCGACGCCGTCTGTCTTCAGCAGGATTCGTTCGATGTCGTGGACCGTGCAACGTCGCTGGAACGCCAGGTTGCCGATTTTCTGCTCTTAATGGATATGGTGCACCATCCGTTCACCTTTGAGAACAAAGAAAGGGCGCGCCTGGACATGACCGCCCTGCACAACCGTTTCTTCCAGATGAAATACTGCCCATTTAAGGGGGAATCCTATCTTAAATACCGAGGCGAGATCGAGTCCATAATAGCCGGACAAGGAGTAAGCAGCCCATGTTAACAGAACACTCTCATATCATCAGAATCCAGGGCGACATCATCACAGTACCCGCGAGGGACATCGGTTACGGTGAACTGGCGCAGGTCAAAAGCCGACACGGGACGTCTTTAGCTCAGGTGATCCGCCTCAAGGGGCACGATGTTTTCTTACAGGTATTTGCCGGGTCCCGGGGCGTTTCCACGGGTGATCAGGTCCGCTTCCTGGGGCGTCCCATGCGCGTGGCTTTTGGCGACGCCCTTCTGGGGAGAATATTCAATGGTTCCGGCGAACCCATTGACAACGGACCCGATCTGATGGCCCTGCCTAAAATTGAAATCGGCGGACCTTCGGTAAACCCTGTCCGGCGTGTTATTCCCAGGGGGTTTATTGAGACGCGCGTTCCCATGGTGGATGTTTTCAATCCCCTGGTGGAAAGCCAGAAACTGCCTATCTTTGCCGCCGCGGGCGAGCCCTATAACGATCTTCTGGCTCGTATCGGCATGCGCGCCGACGCCGATGTGGTTATCCTGGGCGGCATCGGCCTCAAGTATGACGAGTATCTGAAATTCCGGCACGCCTTCGAAGAGGCGGGCGTGATCTCCCGGTCCATCATGTTTGTTCATACGGCATCCGACCCCGTCGTAGAGCGTCTGCTGGTGCCCGACATGGCGCTGGCGGTAGCCGAACAGTTCGGCGTCCGGGGGAAGCGTGTGCTGGTATTGCTTACGGATATGACAGCGTTTGCCGATGCCTTGAAAGAAATCGCGATCTCTATGGATCAGGTTCCGTCCAACCTCGGTTATCCGGGATCACTTTACAGCGACCTCGCGGCGCGATACGAGAAGGCCGTGGATTTTGAAGGCGCAGGCAGCATTACCATTCTGGCCGTAACATCCATGCCCGGTGACGACGTCACCCACCCGGTTCCCGACAATACGGGCTATATCACGGAAGGGCAATTCTATCTCCGCAAAGGGGTCATCGAACCTTTCGGCTCTCTCTCCCGGCTCAAACAGCTCGTCATTGGTAAGGTGACCCGGGCCGATCACGGGGTGATCATGAACAGTATGATTCGCCTTTTCGCCAAGAGCCGCGAAGTGGAACAGAAGCTGGCCATGGGATTCGACAAGACAGAGGATGATGAAAGGTATCTGCGTTACGGGAAACTCTTCTATGAGCGGTTCATGGATTTGAACGTGGACATCGGCCTCAACGATGCCCTGGATTTGGGCTGGAAAACGTTGTCGGAATGCTTCCGGCCCGATGAAGTCGGCATTAAACAGGAATTTATTGATCAACACTGGGCAAAAGACAAACTCTGCGAGATCTGAATCTATGGCACAGCGGATCAAACTCAACAAAGTCTCCCTGAGGGAGCAAAAACAAAAAATGGCTCTCTACCAGCGGTTTCTTCCCGCTCTGGAGGCGCGCAAGCAGCAGTTTCTCATGCAGTTGGCAGTTGTCCGGAAGGATATCCGGGAGCAAGAGGACGCACTGGTTCAGCTTATGGCGGACATTTCTTTGTGGGCTCCTTTGGTTCGGGATATGGAAGACGTACTTAGGCCGTTTGTCGAAATCCGTCAGGTCCGGGTTTCCATGCACAATGTGGCGGGTTTGAAGATTCCGCTTTTCCAGGAGGTCGTCTTCGAAGATCTCTCCTACAGTGCCTTTGCCACGGCTTATAGTTTCGAAATCGTCCTTAAGCACCTGCGCGAAGCGATCCGCCTGCGCGAGAAGTTAAGGATTTTGCTTTCGCAGGAGCGGATTTTAGCGGAAGGTTTCCGCAAGACGAGCCAGCGGATCAACCTCTATGAGCAGCGGCTGATTCCCGAGTGCCGCGAGGCCTTGCGGAAGATAGCCGTTTATCTCCAGGACCAGCAGGCCGCAGCCGTGGGCGTGGCGAAGGTCGCCAAGCGCCTGTTGGAGGCAGGTTTATGAGGCATAACAACGTTGAACGTCCGTCCGGCAAGAGGACAGGCCGAGGGAGGCCTTAACCATGTCGATTGCAAAAATGAGCCGGGTATTTCTGGTCGGTCCTTCCATTCATAAAGAAGAAACCGTGCGTTTTCTCCAGCGCGCCGGCGTTGTACATCTCGAGCCGGTCCAGCCGCTTACCGGACATAACGAAAAAGAAGCTTCGGCCGCCCTTATGCGTCTGCGCAGGCTCGGACAGATCGAAGAGGCGGTGAACCGCTACCGTCACCACGAAAAAAACACTCTTGTCCTTTGTCCCGATGAGGAACTGGTTCGCTATGCGGAAGATGCCCTAGCGGCCCTTCAGGAGACTGAAAACCGAAGACATGCTCTCCAGCGTCTGGCCGATGACCTTGCCCCCTGGGGAGATTTTGATCCCGACGTGTTGCATCGTCTGGAAGAAGCCGGGGTCTACGTCCGGCGCTGGCGCATGGATCGCAAAAAAGGCGCCGAGTTAAATATACCCGATGGCATATATGCCGAGATTATTTTGGAAAAGCCGGGGATATTGTTTTATACCATTTCCCTCGCGGGACTTGTCGACATTCCTGTTGCGTCTCCCCTGCCGATGCCGGAAATGGGTCTTGCAAAAGCCCAAAGAGAAATCGAACGGCTGAAAACGGAAGAAGAGTCCCTCGCCTGCCGCCTGGCCGGTATCGCCCTGAGAGCCGATGTCCTGAAGGCGCAGGTGACGTCCGCCCTCAACGAAGCGCTCTATCTGGAGCAAATGGGAACGCTCTACGCCGAGGATTATCTCTTCGGCCTTCAAGGTTGGATTCCTGATGATCACATCCATGATTTTCTCCGGAAGATTGAAAAGGAGCATCTGCCGCTCCAATGCGAGGTAAGAGACTCCCTGCCGGAAGAAGAGCCTCCGATCCTCCTTAAAAACAACTGGTTGATAAGACGGATAGAACCTCTGCTGAAGCTCTACGGCATTCCCAAGTATCGCGATCTGGACCCGGCCTATTTCTTCGCGCCTTTTATGATCCTGTTCTTCGGCCTTTGCCTTTCTGACGCCGGCTACGGCGTGGTTTTCTATCTTGTTGCCCACTTCATCGGGCGCAAATGGGGCGGGAAAGTGGAAGGGTTGCCACTGGCGATCAAGCTCTGTAAGGCCTTTGCCGTTTCCGCAGTGATTATCGGTCTGATCACCGGGTCTGTCTTCGGCTACAATTTTGAGGATCGCCGCTGGATTCTTCTCGACGTCGCTCCCGGCATTGGTAATCCCATGCTCTACTTTTACATTGCCCTCGGTCTGGGCGTTGTCCATCTGAGTCTTTCCTATCTTATGGGAATGGCGCAGGCGGTCGACCGGTATTCCTTGCTTCAGAAACTCGGCATTCTTTTTGTTCTCTGGGGCGGCGTGATGATGATCATCAGAAATATCTGGTTTCCCGCACCTGACGCGGCGTGGATTTTCAATGGGGGCGTGGGTGTCCTTGCCCTGGGCATCCTTTTAACCTTGTTATTTGCATCCGACCATCCGAACTGGTTCATACGTCTCGGGATAGGTCTTTGGAATGTTTACGGTCTCTCAGGCCTGATCGGCGATCTCCTCTCGTATGCCCGTCTCTTCGGTCTGGGAATAGCGACCGGCGCAATTGCCGCGGTGATGAACCAGTTGGCCCTGATGATTATCAACGCCGCGGGCCCGATCATCGGCATTCCACTGGCATTGATCGTGATTGTTCTGGGGCACACGTTCAACCTTGCGCTTTCCATTCTGGGAAGCACCATCCATTCCGCCCGACTCCATTTTGTAGAAGCCTTTAAAAGTTTCTTCGAAGGGGGAGGCGTTGAATACAAACCATTCAAAATCGAAAGGGGTAAGTTATGACCAAGAAGGGAAAATGGGTTATGGGAGTCCTGGCGACTCTCCTTGTGATGGCGGGATTTGTCTCCCCGGCCGTGGCTGGAACAGCAGCGACAACACCGGATTGGGCGCCGATGGTGGCAAAAATTATGATGGGATTGAGCCTGTCTCTGGGATTGACGGGCTCCGCCGTCGGCCTGTCCATTTCATTTTCGGCACTTCTGGGCGGGGGACCGGCGAACTTTTATAAGATCATTCCCGTGGCCATGATGCCGGGATCACAGGGTATATACTCCATTGTGGTTTTCTTCACTAATATGGATCAGATCAATACCGATCCTTATACTGTTGCCGGAAGGGCGGGAATTTTTGGCATAGCCATGCTCTTGAGTGCCTGGTATCAGGGAATCGTTTGCGCGGCAGGTATCCGCAGTATCCAGGAAGGTCGAAACACGATGGCCAATGCTCTGGTGGCGGGCGCCATGCCGGAGACTTACGCAGTGTTCGCACTGGTCATGACCTTCATCATGAAATAAACAGACACAACGAACACCTTACTCCCGGATGCGTTTCTTGAGTTCTTTGATCAAGTTGTTGAGCAGATCGCTTGCGTCGGCGGCAATGGCAACATCGGCCATTTTCATCATCGTTGCCTGGGGATTTTTATTGATCGCGACGATGAAATTCGCTTCGCCCAGGCCGGCGGTATGCTGAATAGCGCCGCTGATGCCGAAGGAAAAAAGAATTTTGGGTTTGATGTGTTTGCCCGCCTGTCCAACCAGTGCGTCGTGATCAGCCCATCCGGCATAAACCACCGGCCGGGTCGCGCCGACGTCTCCGCCTAAAAGTCTGGCCAGTTCGTTGAGCTTTTTGAAATTGTTTTTATTGCCCAGGCCGCGTCCGCCGCAAACAATCACCGTCGCGTTTTCAATCGTGTGCCCTTTTTGCGCCGCGCGTTCATATTCCACCACGCGAACCCGCGATGCAGGTAGAGTGGCCGGCAGCGGCAGACGCTCCACGATGGCGGTGCGTTCATAATTATGCGGAATTTCCTTGAAGGTGCCGGGGCGCACGGTGGCCATTTGCGGACGGTGTTTTTCCGTGACGATTTCCGCCAGCATATTACCGCCGAAAGACGGCGCAATTTGCACAAGCAGGCCTTCCGGTTCGATATCCAGACCGACGCAATCGGCAGACAAACCGGTTTTCAGTCGCTTGGCCAACCTAGGCGCAAATTCCCGCCCGAAATCCGTTGCGCCGATCAGGATAATGTCCGGGTCTCTTTGCTTAGCCAATTTTTCAATCAGCGCCAGGTAATTTTCCGTGCTGTAGCTGGTCAGCGACGGATGATCAATGGCCAACACGCGATCCGCGCCGTGTGCGGTATATTCCATAATCCATTCTTCAACATTGTGTCCGAAAACGACCGCGCAGACTTCCGCGTCAATGACACGTGCCAGATCCACTGCTTTGGAAATTAGCTGCAGCGTCACGCGGTTCTGGTAATAGTTGCGGTAGTCGCCGAATACCCAGATGCTCTTTTGCTTGTTCGTCATCATCCGTTTGTTTTTACCTGTCTTCACGCCTGCTTCTCGGCCTCTATTGATTTCCCAATAACCGCGCTGATGGCCCACTGGTAACGGTCAAGGAATTCACTCACCGCACTGGCCGCCGCCCCCGTGATTCTCACATTTTCCTTTTGCGTTTTGCGGATAAAGACGCGGCGCACTTTTGTACGTGACCCGCGCGCTTCGAGGTTTTCGGCTGTTATTCCAAGAGCCTCCGCGTTCAGAACAGGAATGTCCGTCTCCATAAAAGCCTTGTTGAGGCCGGCAAAAGATGCGTAACGCGGCTCGTATCGTTCCATGGAAATGGTGACCAACGCCGGAAATTCCATCTCCAGCGTTTCGCGGAAATTATCCACCAGACGTCGCACGCGCAGGATGCGCCCGGAAACGTCCAAGTGTTCGGCGTAAGCCGCCGCGGGCATGTTCAGCTCCTCGGCCAGTTGCGGGCCCACCTGCGCGGTTTCGCTGTCCGATGTGTAGGCGCCGCACAAAATCAGATCACAACCGGGAACTTCTTTTTGAATCGCCGCCGCCAGGATGAAGGACGTGGCATACGTGTCAGACCCGGCTAAAATCGGATCGCAGATAAAAATACCCCGGTCTGCTCCCATCGCCAGGGCCTCGCGCAGAACTTCTTCGGCGGCGGGCGGACCCATCGTCATGACCGTGATCGAGGCGCCCTGTTTTTCCTTGATTTGCAGCGCCGCTTCCACCGCGCGCTTGCAGGCCGGATTCATCATCCCCGCCGCCAGATCACGTCGGAGCGTGCCGGTTTTTTCATCCCAGGGCAGTTCGGTGACCATCGGCACCTGTTTAATACACACCACAATATTCAGCATAGCTGCTCACATTATCGGTTGAGATAGTATCGAGCGGGCGATAACCATGCGCTGGATTTCGCTTGTACCTTCGTAAATTTCCGTAACCCTGGCGTCCCGAAAGTATCGTTCCACATCATATTCCTTGCTGTAACCGTAACCGCCGTGAATCTGAACAGCCAGCGATGTTACTTTGGACGCCATGGTGCTGCAATACAGTTTGGCCATCGACGCCTCGCAGCCGAATGCCGCCCCTGCATCCTTCCGTTCGCAGGCGCGATACAGAAGCAAGCGCGCGGCCATGATTTCAGTGGCCATGTCAGCGATATAGTTTTGAATCGTTTGCTGGGAGGCGATGGGTTTTTTAAACTGTTGTCTTTCCTTGGCGTATTTGACCGCCGCTTCCATCGCGCCCTGCGCGATGCCCAAGGCCTGGGCGGCCACGCCGATCCGGCCATTGTCCAGCGTCGCAAGTCCGATCTTCATGCCGTCGCCCAGTCTCCCCAGAAGATTTTCCTCCGGCACAGGACAGTCTTCAAAGAACAGCGAAGAGACGGGATTGGCCCGCATGCCGCAGAGATCCTCGAGTTCGCCGCGCAAAAATCCCGGAAATTTACTCTCGACAATAAAAACGCTGCTTTGCAGCTTGTTGTCGGGCGACGACGTTAATGCGAAAATTAAAGCGACGTCGCAGACCCCGCCGTTCGTGACAAATATTTTTGTGCCGTTTAAAATGTAATCCGTGCCGTTTTTGACGGCTGTGGTTTCCACGCTACCCGCATCGGAACCCGCGTTGGCTTCCGTCAGACTGAACGCGCCGATCACGTTTCCTGCGGCTAATTGAGGCAGATATTTTTCTTTTTGCGAGGCATTGGCAAATTGCAAAAAAGGATAAACGGCCACGCCGTTGTGGACGGTGACGCACAGCCCCACCGCCGCGCAGACGCGGGAGATTTCTTCCACCACAATGGCGGCGCTGATGGAATCCAGGGCCGCACCGCCGTATTCTTTTGGAACTTGCAGG
This sequence comes from uncultured delta proteobacterium, assembly GCA_903904655.1. Lineage (GTDB taxonomy): Bacteria > Desulfobacterota > Syntrophia > Syntrophales > Smithellaceae > UBA8904. Next base: position 18,205 of record CAIVDK010000345.1, read on the forward strand.
CCGAAATAATTGAGTTCCCCCATTTTGGCGATGACGTCGCGGGGGAAGATCCGCTGCTGGTCAATTTCGGCGGCAATGGGCGCCAGTTCCGTTTCGGCGAAAGACCGTGCGGAATTGCGGATCAGTTTATGTTTCATACACGGGTTAAATTGCAAAATTCGTCTCCCCTGTTGGGGCAAGACGTTTCGTGCCCCAACAATTTCACTGGCTTATAGAAAAAAGATGCGGTAAAGTCAATCAAAGATTCACATTATTGTAGGGGCGGGGTCATCCCGCCCTGATTCACCGGGGTATTCCCGCCCTGATTCACCGGGGTATTCCCGCCCTGATTCACCGGGGTCATCCCGCCCTGATTCACCGGGGTATTCCCGCCCTGATTCACCGGGGTATTCCCGCCCTGATTCACCGGGGTATTCCCGCCCTGATTCACCGGGGTCATCCCGCCCTGATTCACCGGGGTATTCCCGCCCTGATTCACCGGGGTCATCCC
>CAIVDK010000346.1 GCA_903904655.1 uncultured delta proteobacterium
CGTTGAGCCGATGGAAGAAACGGAGTCCTGGATGTGATGATTCGTGTTCGTGTCATAGTCAGCGAACAGGATTCCTTTGCGTCGCGTTTTCGATTTTGAGCTGCCTGACTAAAAAACTATCCAGTTGATTGGCAAAGGCCTGGCGGTCTTTTTTGCCGAACTGGGCGGGGCCGCCGGTGATCATGCCGGTATCTCTCAGCTCACCCAGTAAATCACGCATGGACAGCCGGTCTTTGATGTTATGTTCCGTGTAGAGCATGCCGCGGGGATTCATGGCAAAAGCATTTTTGGTCACGACCCGGTCGGCCAGCGGAATATCCGCGGTAATGACAAGGTCGCCCGGTTGCACAAGCTGTGCGATGCGGTCATCCGCCACATCCGGCCCTCCCGGAACCAGGATCAAAGACAGGTTGGACAGTTTCTCCAGGCGCAAAGGTTTATTGGCCACAAAAATCAGCGACAGATTCAGACGCTGCGAGGCCTTGATCAGGATGTCTCTGATCACATTCGGGAACGCATCCGCGTCAATAAATATCTTCATAAAACCTCTGTTTATCATTTCCTTTTCAGGAGAGATTCATAATACGTATGGGAAACGGACAGTGCCCGCACCGCCTGTTCCGACGTTTCGAAGATGGGGATGCGGTATTTGGCTCGAATGGCAATGGATTTGGTGATGGCATTCGGTGTGTAAATGGCCGCGGGCTTATCGTAATGCTTGCACATTTTCAAAAGCTCCAGGAGCGTGTCAATCACGAAAGGCTGCCAGACGCTGAGCAGCGGCAAAAGGCCGTCCACTTCATCCGCGGACAAAAGAATATCGAAAATGTCGAGATAGGTTTGCGGAGGAGCGGGGCCGATGTCCACGGGGTTCTTGATGTTGAAGACTTGCCCGGCTTTCTTCAGCCGTTCCTGAGTATGCGGGGCAAGGCGCGGCATCTGCAATCCCGCTTCTATCAGCAGGTCTGCGGCAATGCTGCCGAAGGCGCCGGAGTTGGTGAACGCCGCGATTCGTTTCCCCTTCAGCAGTGGCATTTCCGTGAATATTTTGGGGAGCGAATGGAGCTCGTCGATGGATTGCAGACGGATAATTCCCGCCTGCCTGCATGCGGCATCGAAGATCGAATCGTTATTGGCCATTCCCGCCGTGTGAGACATGGCGGCCATTGCCCCCTCTTTGGTTTTGCCCACCTTATAGATCAGGACAGGTTTTCGGGATTTTTTAGCGGCCTCCATGAGCTTGCGGCCGTCGGCCACATTCTCCAGATAGATGCCGATGACTTCGGTCTTATCGTTTTGAAAATAATCAATCAGGTCCGCTTCATCAACATCACACTTGTTGCCGATACTGACCACCTTGTTGATGCCGACCAGATCGTAATAAAGCGATTCCATGACCAGGACAGCCACACCGCCGCTCTGGATGATATAAGAGATATTGCCCGGCGACTCAAAGATTTGATTCATCTCCACCAGGCTCGGGTTGACGCCGTAAAAACAGCAGAACTTGTTACGCGTGCTCAATGTTCCCAAGCAGTTGGGCCCCATGATGCGGATGCCGTTGGCTTTCGCAATCTTGTCGATTTCGCGCTGCATCGCCTCGCCGAGTTCTCCGCCCTCGGAAAAACCGGCGCTCTCAATGACGATGCGCTTGATGCCTTTTTGGGCGCAGTTCCGGATAATGTCGGGAACATTGCGTGCCGCCACAATGATAATAGCCAGATCGGGTGGTTCCGGAAGGTCCAGAACCGATGAATAACCCGGGTAACCATTTACCGTATCTCCCTTGGAATTCACGGCATAGACGGCTCCGGTATAGCGAAGATAATCCTTTAGCATGTTACAAATTGTGGCTCCGAGATTGAGGGGGGCATTGGAAGCGCCGATAACAACAACAGATTGGGGATCGAAGAAGAGTTCCATGAAATACCTGCCTGAAATTGAGTTTTGCGACGCATAAGAGCGCAAAACTTTCCGCTTTTGTCAAGAGGGAAAACTGGCAAAAAATGGCAGGAAAAAAGCTAAAGACTATAAATGGTAGATGATTGCTCCCGGGCTTACAGTGTCCCGTCAAGCACCTCGGCGACTTCCGCCTTACAGGCCCGGCAGCGCTTTGCCCCCCTGAAGAGCGGTTTTCCGCAGGCAGGACAGTGATAGCGCGTTAGCTCCGCCCGGGCCCATTCCACGCTGCCTTGCTCATCACCCAGCTCGGCTACCTTGGCGCGCCATAAGGGGATGGTCCTTTTCATCACACGCTCACCTGTGGCCAGACCGAAATTTTCTATCATGCTGCAGGGCCACTGGCTGCATTGATGGCAGGAGTAATAACCTTTGCCCCGGACGCAATTTCTGATCGCGCATAGGGTGCAGTAGCCGTAGAGTTTCTTCGGCGGCTCGCTTTGCATGCAGCCGTAACATTCCGTGTCTTCGGTCTTTGTCTTATAGAGGTTGCCCATGACCTCCTTGAATTTTTCGTTCTTATCCCTTGTTGCAAGGTAAACGCCGCAGGCGCCGCAATACAAGCCGCAGGGTGCCATCAGATTCTTGTCTTTTATTTCCTCTTCCGTCCAACCTTCCATCGCTATTGTGCTCCCTTCCAAAAAGGTAACCAATTTGTTTCTCTGTCCGACAACCGGTAAAACGTGGCGCTTCATGGTATGCGAGGGCATAAGCCCCAATAATCATGTATTCAATTTATGCCCATTGAATAACTTGAGCAACTCTTTGAAGTCCTTCGGTGCTTCCATAATATGGCTTTCTCAGATAATCGACGGTTGCAACGCGTTCTTCAGCAGGTCGGCTGAACCAATGCACCCCTCACACAGCATAACAAAACGGGCAGCAAGCCGTTTGCATGACCCCTCTATCCATCCCTTTCATAAGCTGGAGGCCTGGCCTGAGCCTGTCGAAGCATCCTTCACGGTTCCCAAGGTTCGGCGTCGCTCACCACAAGCGGGCCAAAACCCAAGGAATCAAGGGGCAGGTGCTAGTGTAGTGTCCCGCAAATAACTATACAGTTGCCGTCTGCTTCGTCTTTCGCTGTCTCGGCCGCGTCCACCCCGGCTTGATCGTCTCCAGTTTATCGCGTGTCAAAGGCCCTTGCTTGTGCCCGTCACGACGGTCACTTTATCCACCATCTTAAATTTATCGAGATAATTCAAAGCCATCCGATCCCCTTCCTCTATTTATGCTCTTTAGACTGATCATAATGGTCCAAGACGGTGAAATCTTACCTTTTCAGATTCTCAATAATCGTCACCACACCCTGACCGCCGCCGCAACAGGCGCCGAAGGTTCCAAAGCGACCGCCCCGGCGGATCAGTTCCTTCATGCAGAGCATGGCGATGCGGGCGCCCGATGCCCCGTTTGCGTGACCGAAGGCGATGGCGCCCCCGTTGGGGTTCCAGTTATCCATGTTGACCTTCTCTCCGGTCTGCTTTTCCAGTTCCCGGATGACCGCAAGGTTTTGGGCGGCAAAGGCTTCGTTGCATTCTACAACATCGAAATCGGACAGTTTGAGGCCCGCTCTTTTCATGGCCACGGGCAGGGCATAAGCCGGTGCAACGCCCATAATGGCCGGATCGACACCCCATTCGGCGCTGCAGATCCACTTGGCGATGGGTTCGTATCCCAGTTCCACCGCTTTTTCTCTTGTCATCATCAATACAAAGGCACTACCATCATTTAACCCGGATGAATTACCGGCCGTTACGGTGCCGCCCTTTTTGAAGGCTGCAGGCAGGGCGGCCATCCCGTCCATAGACGTCAGGCGTGGGAACTCATCCACCTTAAATTCTAGCGGCGGTTTCTTCTTCCCCTGAAATACGGGAACCGGAATGATCTCATCGCTAAAATAGCCCGCTTCGATGGCCTTTTTCGCCAGCGATTGGCTCCGGAAGGCGAACTCATCCTGCTCCTGACGGGAAATGTTGTACATATCGGCAAGGTTTTCCGCTGTAAGCCCCATCTCGAAGGGGAGATAGGTCGGGCCTTCCGTTGAAGGCGGTTGAAGCTCGAAGTCCAGAAGCTTTATGGCATTCAGCCGATAAGGATCCACACTCGTGGAATATTTCCGGGGCAACTGGCTGAAGGACTCCATGCCGCCGGCGATGACGATTTCCGCCTGACCGGCAAGTATTTTCCAGGCTCCGTGGTTGATCGAATCGATGGCGGAGCCGCACTGCAATTCCACCACGGAGGCCGATGTCGAATGGGGCATCCCCGCATACAAAAGCGCCCACCGCGCCGGGTTGATCGCCCGGGCTGGATGGAACGCCATGCCCATGTAAACATTGTCCACACGAGCCTGCTCACAGATCTTCGTCTTTTCGACGAGGCCCCTGAGGCCGATGCCCGCAAGCTCCTCAGCTGTATAATCTTTCAGGCTGCCGCCGATCTTCCCGAAGGCAGTGCGCATTCCCTCTACAAAAACCACTTCTCTGCTTTTCATGTTTATCCTCTCCATTATTTTTCTTTTGGTCATATGCCTGTTCGGCAGTACGAATCCCTTAACTATTTGCCGTAAGTGTAGAAGCCTTTGCCCGTTTTCCTGCCCAGCTTCTTATCATTTGCGGCGCTTTTGGTGCAAGATTCAGGTCATAACATTGCTTCTAATAAAAAACCCGCAGCACATGGCCACGGGCTAAATTATCCGGTTCTCTGGCAACTCGGCTGTCATCTGGGGATCCGTGGCTTTCCGTCCCTCGATTGCTCGTGGTTTGGCTTTTTCAATCAAATCGACACTTATATTCTGATATCAAACCGTAAAAAATTTCAAGGTGTTTTTATAGCAGAATAGTAGGCCGTTATTTACTGCTTACAGGGAGCTATGCTTTACGGACTACCTTTGCATAGACTACCTGGATAAATGAGTTCTGGGTTAAGCGAATTCATGGTGTATCCACAAATGACTTTTTTAGCCGAAGCTTATCCGCGGATCGTTCCGTGGAACCGCGCGTATTCCACCATGCGGCTAAACGCGAATATGGCGCGTTCCGGTGTGGGGTAGCAGGGCACGCCCAGTGCCGCAAACCCATCGTGAATGTGGCTAATTTCCCTGGTTGTGCCGCCGTAGTAGCTGGCAAAAACCGGCTTGTCCGGATGACGGCTGAAAATTTCGGCAAAAGCCTCGGAAATGTCGAACATACTTTCCGGCATAAGCACGAAAGTAATCAAAAGGGCATCCACATCCTTCTGGTCCATCAGGCACCGGGCAATGTGGCTTGTGGCTTTTTTTGAGCCGTGTTGCTCAATGGCGGACCAGGTGTCGATGGGATTGCGCACCGGGGCCCAGGAAGGCATGACCTCGCCCAGTCGTTTCAGTGTTGCAGGTTGGAGCGCGGGCAGAACGATGCCATACTCCTCCGCGGCGTCCGTGGCGGCGACGCAGCCCATGCCTGTGATGGATAGAACGCCCATGCGGTTTCCTCGCGGGGCAGGAAGCTTTTCAAATGCCGACAGGGTATCGAAGAAGGCTTCGGGGTTATTCACCCGAACCAGGCCTGTTCTGCGGCAGACCGCATCAAACACCACGTCCGATCCGGCAAGCGAGCCCGTATGTGAAGCCACGGCGACCGCTCCGGCCTTGCTGCGACCGGCTTTCATCACCACCACGGGTTTTCTTTTACAGGCCATGTTGGCGGCTCTGACAAAACGTCGTCCCTCGATCACGCCTTCCAGGTACATACCAATGGTGGAGGTCTGGGTATCATTGGTCAGGTATTCCAGAAGATCGCTTTCGTTGATGTCGCCCTTGTTGCCAATGCAAGCCACCTTGGCCAGCCCGAAGGGTTTGGTGTCTGCTATCCAGCGCGCCCAACCGGACGAGAAAACGCCGGACTGGCCGATGATCGATACGCCGCCCGTCTTGATCGGATCGAGGCCGACAATGGACGTGGCCATACCGGCGGATGGGTTGAGTGTGCCGATGCTGTTGGGTCCCATGATCCGGATGCCCGCCCGCTTAGCCTGATCGATAATGACTTTTTGCTCCAGAGCACCTGCTTCCCCCATATCGGAGTAGCCGCCTGTGCTCAGGATGATGTTGGTGACTCCCTTGGCGGCGCAGTCTTCCAAGGCCTCGGGCACCGCAGTCTTGGGAATCACAATCATGGCCAGATCCACCGGCCCCGGCACATCACAGACTCTGGCGTAGGAGGGAAGCCCGAGGATTTCCTTGCAGGTGGGATTGATGGGATGAAGGGCGCCTTTGAAACCCGCCTTCTGTAGGTTGCGCAGGATGATGTTGCCTCCCTTTCCCGGACTTCTTGAAGCGCCGATCACGGCCATGGATGACGGATTGAAAAACGGTGCTACGGTTGCAGGGTCGGGGCGTTTTCGGATTGGCGTGGAAGGGCTGGAATCCAATCGCACCAGGGCATCCACGGCCACGGCCCCATCCGGGTAAGCGATGAAGGGATTCACATCAATTTCCAGAATATCCGGACGTTCGGATATGAGCCGGGAGAGCGCCGAGATGGCCCCGGAGATAGCGACAATATCCAGGGGTTCCTGGCCGCGGTAGCCGTCAAGAAGAGCGATGCCTTTGAGGCGCCGGAGCATCGCGAGCGCAGCTTTTTCGCCCACGGGGGCAAGATCAATGGCTGTGTCACGGAAGATTTCGGTGAAGATACCGCCGATGCCCGCAAGGACCACGGGGCCGAACACGGGATCGCGCCTGACCCCCAGGATAAGTTCAGTGCCCGGCTGGGCCATCTTCTGCACCAGAAGCGCATGGGGAATGCCGGAAAATTTGTTTTTCATCTCCCGGACGGTGTTGCTCAGGGCGGATGCATCTTTGATGTTCAGTACCACGCCGCCCCGTTCGGTTTTGTGAGGAATAGCCTCGGAACAAATCTTCAGCGCTACCGGAAAGCCAAGCCTATTGGCCGCCGTAGCGGCTTCTAAATAATCATTGGCCAGAACACCGTCAATAACAGGGATTTCCCACTGCCTGAGCAAGGTTGCCCCTTCAAATTCGTTGAGTGTTGTGATGTTGTTTTTTGACACGAAAAACCTCCTGATTCCATAAGCATAATTTACAGCACGCAATCGCCATCGAACTGAATTACCCTTCAAGTGTTGGTCTTGTGACGCATCAAAGGATTTCTTTGACCCGGCCCACTATCCCGCCCTCCAGGCGCACTTTGATCCCGTGCGGGTGCGTGCCTGATTTTGTCAGAATAGCCTGCACAACGCCGCAAGTGGTATGGCCTGTACGTTGATCCTGCTTCTGTACCACTTTTACACGAGCGCCCACTTGAATATCAGCACGGTTATTTCCATTCATTCGATATGTCCTCAAAAAAATTCTAGATGAAGCTACCATGATTTATTTAAATAATTCAACTTACATGTTTGCGGCAAAGAACCTGCTTAATCTTTTAAACGCTTTTGTGCTACAAGTACTGAAATATTTAACCCCATCATGAAAGGAGCTGTCGATATGCGCGGCGACATCAAGAAACTGATTCAGGAAAATCATGTATGTGTTCTGGCCACCGTGTCGGAAGGAGAGCCGCATTGTTCGCTGATGTCTTATGCGGCGGATGAAGACTGTCGTGAAATTTACATGGCGACGCACAAAGATACAAAAAAATACCGGAATCTCGCCGCCAATCCTTCCGTCAGTCTCCTGATCGATTCCAGAGAGACGGGCGGCAAAGACAAGAAGGCTAAAACCAAAGCGCTGACCGTTACGGGAACCTTTCAGGACGGCATGGATGAGCAAAGAAGAACGGCTGTTCGGAAAGCACTGCTTGAGCGACATCCCGATTTAAATGAGTTTTTTACCGATCCTGCCGCGGAAATTATTGTTGTTAAAGTAAAGGCGTTGCAACTTTTGGACGGGATAACGGATGCTTACTTTGAAAAGATATCATAAATAAAGAAAAGGGAGTCGCTATGGTACAAGATTTACGCGATTCGAGAAAAAAAGCCAATGGACTCCAACCTTCTTTCAGCACGATGCAATAGCCGCCAGAATCATCCGGTCGATCTTCGACAGGGGCAGCTTCTTTAAATCAGAAGGTGACGCCCAGCGCCATTCCTGACAGCCCAGCGCTTCAGGGGCGCCTTTCAGTAAGCGACAATCGTATGCCTGAAGCGTTGCGCGAAAGTGAGTATAAGCATGATGGACGATGGCCAGTTTATTTCCCACTCGGATTGCAATACTCAATTCTTCTTTCACCCTATGCTGCAATCCGGTTTCCATATTTTCCATATCGTCGATAAAACCACCAGGCAATTTCCATAAAGACGCCAGCAATCCGCTTGCCGGTCGCTGCACAAACAGCAGCAGGCCTTCTGAATTGCGGATGACGGCGGCGGCCGCCTGGCGGTGAGGAATGGCTGGAGCCTTCCGGGTTATCGGTAGAATGTTTTGTAAATCGAGAAGGTGCGCACGGCAAATGGAGGCAATGGGGCAATTCGAGCAATCGGGGACTTTCGCCTTACAAATTGTTGCCCCCAGATCCATCAGCGCCTGATTAAAGTCGCCGGGATGTTTGGCGGGAACCAGTGCCGCGGCCAGATCAAACAGTTTCTTTTGTTCCCCGGGATCATCCATCGGTTTGCGGATGGCAAAAACACGGCACAAAATCCGGCGGACATTGCCGTCAACGGCGGGCAGGACCTGCCCATAAGCAATACTCAAAATAGCGCCGGCTGAGTACTTGCCGATGCCGGGAAGCGTTTTGATTGCTTCGGGTGTGTCGGGAATCCGCCCACCCCACTGATTGACGATGATGTGGCTCGCGGCATGAATATTGCCGGCACGGGAATAATACCCCAGATTTTCCCAGGCTTTGAGCACATCCTGCAAGGGAGCGGCAGCCAGCGCGTAAACGTCGGGGAAGGCCTTTAGGAAACGATGATAATAGGGAATCACTGTATCCACCTGGGTTTGCTGGAGCATGATTTCCGAAATCCAGATACGGTAGGGATCGCTCGTCTTTCGCCAGGGAAGGGAACGTTGATGGCGTCTGTACCAGGCTGACAACCGGCGTCTGAAAACATCTTTGATTTTAGCGGTATCCTGAACCATGCCCGCCTGTATATCCTATGTGCGGCGCCATGACAATAGCGCTATTCAGACCAATTTTCCTCTTGACAGATAGCTGTTTATAGGACAACTTAAAAGCACATACGGACATGATAATCGTTGTTTTTTCGCATCATTAGATTTTCTGGTTAATTCATCAATAAAAGAAATAGAGGAGAGGAACAAAAAATGAAGAAAGAGGATTGTATTTTATTCAGCGGCGGAGCGCAGGGCGCGGAAGCGGAATTTGGAGCCAACGCTGAGCACTTGGGCATAGAGGAAGTGAACTTTACTTTTGAAGGTCATACTATCATTCGCCATCGGGGCTTAAGAGTGCTTAATCACGAAGAACTGAAAAATGGCGACGTTTCGCTGGAGTATATTTCCCGCCTGATGAACCGCCGCTATACGGACAACGTAACTTTCCGTAAAATCCTGCAGACGATCTGGTATCAGATTAACAATGGGCAGGAAGTTTTCATCATCGGAGAAATTCTGCCGGACAAAACCGTCAAGGGCGGCACAGGCTGGGGCACGGAATTCAGCAAACTCTGCAACAAGCCGTTGCATGTATTCGATCAGAAAAAAAATGCCTGGTTCACCTGGAATAAGATTACCTGGGTCGAACGAAAAAAGGGCGATGAACCGACTATTACCTATACGCATTTTGCCGGCGGCGGCACGCGTTTTCTGGAAGAAAACGGTAAAAAGGCGATCCAGGATTTGTTTCAGAAATCTTTTGCTTAAAAAACAATTTCATCTGATAAAAGGAGGATGTATGTCTGATTCGTTGAAATACAGAGATGCGTATGAGCAGTCGATCAACCAGCCCGATGTGTTCTGGGGTAAAGCAGCCGAAGCAATTCAGTGGACGAAAAAATGGGATAAAGTTCTTGACGACAGCAATAAGCCTTTTTATCGCTGGTTTGCCGGTGGCGAGCTCAATACCTGTTACAACGCGCTTGACTATCAGGTGGAGTCAGGCAGAAAAGATCAGGTTGCCATTATTTACGACAGTCCCGTCACCGATACCGTCAAAAAGATCACCTATGGAGAACTCCTCGATTTCGTCGCCAAATTCGCCGGGGCAATGGCCGGTTTAGGCGTCACGAAAGGTGACACGGTGATTATCTATATGCCGATGATTCCGGAAGCCGTGGTGGCGATGCTCGCCTGCGCGCGCATTGGCGCCGTGCATTCTGTCGTTTTCGGCGGTTTTGCGCCCAATGAACTGGCCATCCGGATTGACGATGCCAAACCCAAAGTCATGATTTCCGCTTCCTGCGGCATAGAAGGCAAAAAGGTTCTCGCTTACAAACCGCTTCTGGACGAGGCGATTAAGATCGCCACGCACAAACCTCAAAAGTGTATCATTTATCAGCGCCCGCAGGTGCGAGCCGAGTTGACGGCGGGACGCGATCTGGACTGGGCAGAATTGGTCAAAGGCGCCAAGGCTGCCCCCTGCGTTCCGGTAGCCGCAACAGATCCACTCTATATTCTTTATACATCCGGTACAACCGGCAAACCCAAAGGTGTCCTGCGCGACAACGGCGGCCACGCCGTCGCTCTGAAATGGTCGATGAAATACATCTACGACATCCGACCTGGCGAAGTTTTCTGGGCTGCCTCCGACGTCGGCTGGGTTGTCGGCCACTCCTATATTGTGTATGCGCCGCTGCTTTACGGCTGCACCACGATTCTGTATGAGGGCAAGCCCGTGGGAACTCCCGACCCCGGCGCTTTCTGGAGGGTTATTTCCCAGCATGGCGTGTCCATCCTATTTACCGCACCAACGGCGTTTCGCGCCATTAAAAAGGAAGACCCCAACGGGGATTATCTGAAAAAATACAACATTGCTTGTCTGAGATATTTGTTCCTGGCGGGTGAAAGGCTCGATCCCGATACGTATCACTGGGCCAGTGACATGCTGAAGATTCCTGTTGTCGATCACTGGTGGCAGACCGAAACCGGCTGGCCGATAGCCGCGAACTGCATGGGCATTGAACCTTTTCCAATCAAGGCCGGATCGCCCACCAAGCCGGTGCCCGGCTATAACATTCAGATCCAGGATCTCGACGGTAAACCTCTGCCCAACGGCCAGGAAGGCGCTGTTGTGATTCAACTGCCCCTGCCTCCGGGCTGTCTGCCCACGCTGTGGAAAGACGACAAGCGCTATCTGGAATATGTCACCGAAAGACCCGGCTATTATGTTACCGGTGACGGCGGCCGCTTCGATCTGGACGGTTACGTTTACATTATGGGACGCATTGACGACGTGATCAATGTGGCCGGCCACAGGCTTTCCACAGGATCGATGGAAGAAATCGTTTCCAAGCACAAGGACGTCGCGGAATGCGCCGTTCTGGGCGCGGACGACCAACTCAAAGGCCAGGTGCCGGTAGGCTTTGTTGTCCTGAAAGCTGGCGTGGATCGCAAGCCTGAAGACATCATTATGGAGCTGGTGAAGATGGTGCGGCAGGAACTGGGCGCGCTTGCCTGCTTCAAGGAAGCCGCCGTGGTCAAGGCACTGCCCAAGACCCGTTCCGGTAAGATCCTGCGCAGTACCATGCGCAAAATCGTGGACGGCAAGGATTATATTGTTCCATCCACCATCGACGATCCAGCGGTTCTGCCCGCCATTGCGGAATCGGCCAAGGCGATTGGTTACGGGAAAAAGTAAAATAGGCTGGTCCCCTTTTCTGACCTGACCACCTGATGACCTGATGACCTGAAGATCACACGAGATCACACGATGTCACACGAGGTCACAAGAGGTCACGCGAAAGGACACGAGACCGAAGGCCGAAGGTAAGAATGAAAAAGCCGGCTGGAATGAATTTCCGGTCGGCTTTTTCATTCGATATAGAGGCAACCCCATTAAGAATCGCGCTTGAGCTTCCTGAAATCAGTAAGCAGCATGAGTTAGTAAAAGTTGATGATTTTTAAGGGTAAAAAAACATCAGATACCGTTGGTTCCGTCGGCCCAGCGTTCTTCCCAGTGCATCAGCCACTGGTTTTGTTCTTCAATGCTTTCAAACCGGCGGCCTTTCAGGGCTGTGTCCTGGGTGTGCTGGATTGCGTTTTCAACGCTGCCCTTGCGGTTGGGATCGGCCACGCGGGCAGTGTCAGCCACAACACTGTAATGAGCAAGGAGGCGATATGAGCGGTTATGACAGCAATTTATCCAGGAGGGACTTCCTGAAAAAGACAGGAAGCGCAGCGGCACTGTGTGCAGTATCTTCAGTAATGCCCGGTCTGGTATCCGCTGCACAGATGATCGCTGCCGACATGGATATCATTATCAAGGGTGGATTGATCTACGACGGCTCTTCCGGAGAGCCGTTCACAGCCGACATCGGGATAAGAAAAGACAGGATAGTCGCAATAGGCAATTTCACTGGCAAGGCTGGGAAAACAATTGATGCCTCCGGCCTTATTGTGGCCCCGGGATTCATCGACGTTCATACGCATTGCGACCTGACATTCAGGAAGTCAGGTTCAAAGCGGTATCTTTCCTATGTCATGCCAAGCTGGAAGGGTAACTACAACTATATCTCACAGGGAGTCACAACGGTTGTGACCGGCAACTGCGGATGGGGCTATACGGAGATCGATCAATGGTTCGGCATCCTCGACTGTCTGGGTTTCGGGACGAATGTCTGTCACCTGACGCCGCATGGCGACACACGGGAAAAGCTCTTTGGAACAGCCGTGCGTACGTCACTGAGTGCTGCGGAGCTTGAGAATCTTAAGTCGAAAATTGCGGACGAGATCTCAAAAGGTGCCGTTGGTTTCTCTACCGGCTTGGAATATTCCCCGGGCGTCGATACGCCAACCGATGAGATAATAGCCGTAGCCAAGGCAGTCAGAAGCAAAGGTGGCATTTATGTAACGCACATAAGAAACGAGTCGGGAAAGATCATGCGGTCCGGACAGTACGGTGTTGTGGAAGCGTTAAGAGAGGCGATCGAGATCGGACGCCGGGCCGAAATTTCAGTGGAGATTTCACATCTGAAGATCGGTACGCCAATCAATGGGCTTAACGCCTCTGTAATCCTTGAGATGATAGAAAAAGCAAGGGCCGAAGGACTCCAGATTCATGCCGACCAATATCCATACAATGCCAGTTCAACGATGATTACGGACATTCTGCCTAAGGATTTCATTTCCAGCTCAGGCGTCAAGGATGTCTATAAGACTGCTGAAGGCCGCAAACAGGTCATGTCGGCCATACAAAAGGTTTTTGAATACCTACCTCCAGAAAAAACTCTCGTTACCTTCGACAGCAGGCACCCCTCATATGAAGGGAAGAACCTGAGAGAGCTTGCCGAGATCGAATCAAAGAGTCCAGCCTTTGTCTATGCCGAGCTTGCCTGCAGCAGCGAACCGCCTTTCTGCGCCTTTTTCGACCAGGACGATTCTATCATTGCCCAGATCATGCCCCATGATTATATTCTGACAGCATCTGATGGGTACACCATCCCGGCGGGAATGCAGAAGCCTCACCCCAGGGGCCACGGGACATTCACGCGGAAGATAAGGAAGTATGTTCTTGAAGACAAGGTGCTCGGGTTGAAGGAGGCCATCGCTTCAATGACCTCGATCCCGGCGCAGAAAATCAATCTGAAAGACAGGGGCAAGATAACTGAAGGGAATTTTGCCGACATCGTGGTCATCGACTTGAACTCAATCAGAGACCTGGCCACATTTTCAAACCCCCATCAGTATTCCAAAGGCATCGAGTTTGTACTGGTCAACGGGGTTGTCGAGATAGACAGGGGAACCTTCACTGGTGAGAAGGGGGGAAGGCCGATCAGAAGAAGCTAAGCAAATGATCGAGATCAACTGTTACGTATAGTAAGCTCTAATCAGTAAAACGACTAAATCAATAAAAGTTGCTGCTTTCAGGGACGGTAAAAAAGCATCAGGCAGAAACTTCATTAATATGTTGACTTAGCAGGATTTGAGAGTAGACTCCAGATGAAATCAAAAGCTAACTGATCAGATTTCCATAATTTTTTATCAACGTATAATTTGGATGTGCAAATGTTTAAGAAAATGCGTGATGAGTACATCTGCATGGTTAGACCGCCACCGCAAAAAAAAGCAGTTACCCCCCCCCCCCCAATTTATATAACATATTGTATTTACAAGGCATATTCTATAAATCACAACTGGATAGGTCATGTGTTGACCAGGCGCAGCAGTCGTCGTAGGCTGTGGTTTAATACGCATGATCCCAAAGGGCAAAACTAATGACTAAGAAAGTGACAAATGCAGGACAAGTTGCGGATTTGCGCAAGCCGGCCGAAGAAATTGCCAGGAAAAAAGAAGCCCAGTCGCCGGAGAATCTGGAGTTGCTATCACTCGAAGAAACGCGTCGCGTTCTCCATGAACTGCGGGTGCATCAGACCGAACTGGGGATGCAGAACAAAGAGCTCCGCCGGATGCAGGTTGATTTGGAGACGTCGCGGACACGCTATAAAGACCTCTATGACCTGGCGCCGGTGGGTTTTTTCACCCTTAGCAAGAAGGGGCTGATCCTGGAAGCCAACCTCACCGCTGCCACTGCGCTAGGAATGGCCCGGGATAGGCTGGTCAATCAGCTGATGTTCCGCTTTATCTTTCCTGAAGACCAGGACGTTTACTACCGATACATCAAAAAGCTCTTTGATACCGGTGCACCACAGGCTTGCGAGCTGCGGATGATGAAGATGAGCGGGACAGCATTTTGGGCGCAACTGGAAGCCGCCATCGCACCGGACGATGATGAGGCACTGGTATGCCGCGTCACGATGAGCGACGGCACCTCCCGCAAGCAAGTGGAGGCGGCCCTGAGGGTATCCGAGCAGTCTCTTGGGTCAACACTTGATTCACTTTCGGCCAACATTGCCCAACTGGATGATCATGGCACGATCATGTTCGTGAACAAGCCGTGGCGGGAGTTTGCAAAACAGAACGACCACACGGATGACTCAGCCTTTGTGGGTGCGAACTATCTCGTAACCTGTGACGAAGCCGCTGGCGAACATTCTGACGGGGCGGCCCGGTTTGCCGGGGGAATCCGTGCGGTTCTCTCCGGGGAGGCGGACTCATACGTTCAGGAGTATCCGTGCCATTCGCCCGACAAGAAGCGGTGGTTCGTCGCTCGCGTATCTATGTCTTCGGGCGAAGGACCGCGGCGAGTTGTAGTTGCACATGAGGACATCACCGAGCGCAAGCGGGCTGAGGAGACGCTGGAAAAGAGTGAAGAAAGATATAAACGAATGATTGCCAACATCTCGGACGTCATCGCGATAATGGGTAAAGACGGAACCTTAAAATATAAAAGTCCTAATATTGAGCACTGGTTTGGCTGGCAACCGGAAGACCTTGTCGGCACAGATGGCTGGGAAACTGTGCATCCGGACGATCTGGAGCGTATTCAAAAAGAATTCTTTACTCTTCTGGATAAAGACAATTCGGTAACAACGGTGGAATACAGGTATAAATGTAAAGATGGTAGCTACAAACTGATAGCACTTACCGCTGTTAATCTTACGAATGATCCAACTATAAGCGGTGTATTAATGAATTACCGCGACATTACCGACCGCAAGCGGGCCGAGGAGGCCCTGCTGGAGTCCCATGCCCTGTTGGAGAGGCGGGTATCGGAACGAACGGATCAACTGCAGGAATTAGTTTCCGTGGCCAATAGACTCGCTTCCGGGGCAGAGTCGGCCAGCCGGGCTAAGAGCGCATTTTTAGCCAACATGAGTCATGAGATACGCACGCCCATGAGCGGGATGCTGGGCATGACGGGGTTGCTTTTAGGGACCTCCCTTACGGAGAAGCAACGCAACTATGCGGAGAAGATCCGGACGAGCGGCAACTCGCTACTTGCCGTTCTCAACGATATCCTGGACTATTCGAGGATCGAGGCAGAAAAGCTCACCATCGAAGCCATCCCTTTCTCATTGCAAGAGCTGATCGGTAACGTCGTGGGCATTTTCAGCCCCCATGCCGCAGAGAAAGGGGTTAGGCTCAATTCCGCCATCGACCCTGAACTCCCAGCAGATCTCCTGGGCGACCCCCAGCGCCTGGCCCAGGTATTTAACAACCTGCTGAGCAACGCCGTCAAGTTCACGCAGGAAGGTGAGATCCGGCTTGCGGTCAAGGTCCGGCGGCAGACCACTGCTGATGTGGCGCTGGAGATTAGCGTTCAGGACACGGGTATCGGCATAACGGAAGAGGAATTGTCACGGCTGTTCAAGGCGTTCAGTCAAGCCGACAACTCTTTGACCCGTCGCTACGGGGGAACCGGCCTGGGGCTAGCGATCAGCCGGAATCTAGTCGAACTCATGGGCGGGACGCTCCGGGCGCAAAGCGCCCCAGGCAGTGGGAGTAACTTTACGGTATATCTTTCCTTCCCGATCGATTTTGGCGCCTTGGCGGTGCAGCTGCCGCAACACACCGGATGCTACCCGGAACGATTCACTGGTGTCCATGCGCTGGTGGCCGAGGATCACGAAATCCATCAGGAGATTATCACCGAACTGCTTCGGCAGGTGGGGATTGAGGTGGACATCGCCACAAACGGCCGGGAGGTTCTGGAGATGGTTCGTGCGCGGGAATATGATATCGTGTTTATGGACATCCAGATGCCAGAGATGGACGGTATTATAGCCACCAGGGAGATTCGCAAACTAGACAGGAAGGGTATCGACCGCCTGCCGATCCTCGCCATGACGGCCCACGCCCTGTTCGGCGACCGGGAGACAAGCCTGGATGCCGGGATGAACGATCATCTGAACAAACCAGTCGACCGCGACTTGCTGGTCGCGGCGCTTAGGCGATGGCTTCCGGATGAGAAACACGCTGCAGTCACCATCGATGATCCAGCCGGGGTATGTCTGTCCAGTATGCCGGTGTAGGGTATAGACATGGAGGCGGGGCTGAACCGTCTGAGCGGCAACCCTGCAACTTCTGCAGGGTCATTCATTAATCTACATCCTCAAGAGGCGGCGGGAACCAGACAAATGAAATCGAAGCTTATAAATGGGAATCTTCAGTTTCCTCCCGTCATCAATTTCGTGTAGTTGTAGATGTTATGATTGTCGCGACATGACTTTACCGGACACTTGCTGCCAAGCCATGTATAGGCCGGGACGTAAATAAACTTTCATATTAATGCCAAAGTAGCTGTTATATTGAAATGAATAATTTAACTTCTTTTTTCCCTTCAGCCTACAGTCTAATGGCCTTTTTTATGTTTTCTCAAAATGGTGATAATCTTTCGGCTGCTCGAAATTTCCGCCCCAGTGCCAGTCGCGCTTGATGAATTCCTGCACGACGGGATGTTTGGCGGTGAAGGTGCCTTTGTTTTGCGGCGAACAGGGATTTCTGCGCAGGCGTCATCTCGGTCAAACCGGTCAGCGTTTTTCCATCCGCAGTCTGCACGGTCTGCTTGTGA
>CAIVDK010000347.1 GCA_903904655.1 uncultured delta proteobacterium
CCATAATAGGATTGCCCGCGGTAGCCCCCAGAAGCACGGCTTCCCGGCAGCCGCCAAGAAAAACGGAAAGTTTTGCGCTGCTGAATGTTGTCCGCTCGTCAAGAGAAATATCCTGCCCGTCATTTTTACGGATGGGAAGACGCAGGAAGGAACCTTGCAGTCTGATGATTGAGGCTGCTTCTTCGATATGGCGATCTGTTTCTTGGCGGTGGGAGGAGGAAAGGGAAGAATTTCTTTCCATCAACCTAAAAACGGCAGTTGAGATTCTTGCTAATCGGATAGATATTTGAAATAATAATAGAAGTAATGAGAATTGATCCGAGGAGGCATTTCACCAAATGGGTGAGGTACTGAAAGGGCGTGAGATCATCAATCACGAGTCTATTTCACTGGAAACCTATGGTGGTAAAGTTCATGTGGAATGGGATCCACAAGGTGAAGTGAGTCTGTTGGGGCAGCTGCCATTTGTCATAGAATTTTTCAAGGTCAGTGGCCTATACGATAATTTCATAACGACATGTCCCTTAGTCTATTCAAGCCCGAATGCCCCGGGCGTAAGGGATGTGATGGGCACCCTTTTGCTGTCGATATTGTCTGGACATCATCGATATGCGCATATCAGCGCGATACGATTTGATGGTGTGAATCCGGGATTGTTGGGGATGGAGAAGGTCGTCAGCGAAGATGCGGCAAGACGTGCGATGAAGTCGATTTAATAATCAATGAAATTGAAGTGTCATGGCAAATCTACTTTAAGGTTAGGCTCTGAAAGACTCTTCAGGAATAGTCGTAGGATCTATTTACAGAACTGACCTAAGATATTCAACGTTCTAAGCTCTTTCCAATTTTTGAAAATAAATCGTAGAAACTAGATGGAATTCAGGAATGAGAAACGCAAGACTTGACCCCTTTACTTTACCTTTATTTTATCTATACCTCAGCACGATGCCACCCAGGCCGCAGAAGAAGACGTCGCTGGATGATGAACCCCATACTCCGGTAAGGGGGCTCTGCGGCATCGTGCCGGTCAGATAGCTGAGCGTGGAACCGTCGTAGTGCGCGACCATCTGGCTGAGATTCGAGTATCTGGCATTTACCAGAAATATGTCCTGCCCGCTCGTTCCCCACATCGCCGAAATAGGTATCTCGAATGTGGCCTTTATGGTCCACGTGCTTCCGTTATAATAGAGAAGATTGTTGTCCTGATCCACGGCGTAAACCTCACCCGCCGAGAAGCCTATCATGGTGCGTATGTCAGAGGACGATGGACTCGTCATTCGCGTCCACGTGGAACCGTCGAAATGTATGATAACGCCGCCCGTACCGGTAGCGAAGACATTGCTTGATGAAGAACCCCAAATGGCAAAGATGCCGGCTGTGGTGCCGATATCCTGTGCTATCCAGTCGGTTCCATTGTACCGCCAAATGAATCCCGCGACGTAATCCTCTTCCCCCTCGGAATAACTGTTGCCGCCCGTTACGAAAAGGTCGCTGGAAGACTCACCCCAGAATCCGTTTGTTTGAGCCATTCCATCCTTCAGCACGGACCATGCCGTTCCGTCATAATGAATGATGAAATAACTGTCATGGATGGACATTGAATTGCCTCCGGTCGCAAAGATATCCGATCCAGAGAATCCGTAGATGCTGTTGATAGAATGGACCATGCCAGTGTCCGTCGCTGACCACACAGTCCCGTCATAATGAAGGATCCTACCGGCACTGCCCGCAGCGTAGACATTGTTCGATGAGGTTCCCCACAGATCATTGAGAGGCCAGACGAGTGTCCCTGACAAAGGGCTCCAGTCGGTCCCGTTATAGTGTAAAAGCGCTCCGTATGTTCCCACAATGTGAATGTCATTAGAGCCTGAACCCCAGACACCGTCAAGTTCAGCGCCGAAAGAAACATCTACCTCAGACCAGTTAGCACCGTCAAAATGCGCGACGCATCCTCTGATCCCCACTGCATATACGTTGCTGGCCGAAGTCCCCCATATCGACATGAACCCGTCGGTCCATGCGACCTGACCGGATTCGTTAGACCATTCGCTGCCGTTAAAGTGGTACAAATTTCCGCCCGGATCCAATGTGCCGCTCCCGATTGCGCCAACCCAGATGTCACTTGTGGAAGAGCCCCATATGGAGGTCAGTCTGTTGCTATTACCGAACGTTTCATCCAGACTTACTAGCACGGACCAACTGTTGCCGGACAGTTGCAATACTTCTCCCGAATAGGTGACCGCATATATATTGCTTGCCGACGTACCCCATATGCTCCTGATAATGCTCGTGACCGCATTCTCCATCTTCGTCCATCTACTGCCGTCGTAGTGCAGGATCACTCCACCCACACCGCCCACATAGATGTTCGTCTCGGAGGTCCCCCAGACCGCGAAAAAATTCAAGTTCGGGTCATCGCCATATGTATAGGATAGACTCCAGCTCGTCCCGTCATAATGGAATATCGTCCCTCCATATCCTACTGCATATACGTTGCTCGGGGAAGTACCCCAGACGGCAGTGAGGGTCTTGGCGGTCGAACTGTTCATGAAGGACCATGTGCTACCGTTAAAGCGCACGATGGATCCGGCATTTCCGACCGCAAAGGCATCGTTTGCGGAATATCCCCAAACGGCGTTCAGCTGATTCCCCTGCGGTAAAGGATTGCTCCAGCTCAAGGTCTTTGCCACCGGCGCGGGCGAACTGCCGCAACCCAACATTGTTAAAACTGCATATATAAAAAACATGATCAGAACTTTTTTCATCGGTCTCCTTTCTTGATGTCGCGATATGCAGGCTAAATGCTACTGCACTGCTAATTTCTCCTTCCGGACGATCAATCTTTTAGTGCAAACGGCGTAAAGTTGGTGGTGTAATCGTAATGATCCTCGTTCTCCCTCTTTTTAAGGAAACGAATAAAAACATAGATCAAAGGTGTTGCCACGATTTCCCAAACCACTTTTCCGATGTAGCTCGCAAACATTACAACCAGCAGCAGGTTGTTCTGCCAAAAACCAAAGAAGGCCACAGGGTAGAAAATTGTAGTATCAACTGCCTGGCCAACCACTGTCGACCCGATCGTTCGCGACCAGAGGTGCTTTCCCTTGGTCATGATCTTCATCTTGGCAAGACTATAGGAATTGAAGAATTCGCCGCAGAAAAATGCGGTAAACGACGCCAGAACTATCCTTGGAGTCTGTGAAAAGACCGCTTCATATTGATGCTGAAATTGCCAGCCTTTAGCCGGTGGCAAGGCTATCACGATCTTGGACATCGCCTTTGATAAGACATTGCTTCTGCATGGTTGAACTATAGGAATTTCGATTTTGTATGTCAAGGAAATCTTGACCACAAAATGTGGGGTGCTGCTCTAATGGGCGCGTCGAAGGCACTCTGCGACATCCGTCCTTTTGAGAAATATGCTCACCTTTTAGCCTGTCCACCTGCCAAAAAGGTATTTTGGACAGAATTCCACTCGCGGGTGCGAGAGTGCACAAAGCACACCAGTGCTCCAAAATGATTGTTTGCCTCCTATAATGCTTCTACCCTACACGGCACATACCGGTGCATCGGGGTTCCGACAAAATCTCGGTTTGTGTTTTTTGTTAAGCGGTTGACGTTAGCGCCATACTTAACGCCATCGTAGACCAGACCAAATCCGTGCGGAATAATGACCTGCCCGGCTCTGGCATCCCCGGTCACCTCTACCTCAATGGTTTCTTCGCCCGCCTCGGTGATAACCTTCACCATTTGTCCGTCGGAAAACCCGTATTTCTCAGCGTCCGCCGGATTCATCGCCAGGGTGCAGGGCCGCTTGCCTTCGTTCCAGGCAGGGTTCCTCATACCCGTGTTGGCATTCATGTCCATGTGGCGTCCCGCCATCAGGAGCAATGGAAAGGCCGCATCGGCCTCCAGCCTTTTTTCTTCATCATCAGGCTTGATTCCCTTTATCCAGTCTTCTACTTCTGCTGCATGAATCCGGATCCTGCCATCCTTTGTGGCCACACGACCAAGATTTTTCGCTAAATCCTGCACTCCGACCAGGACACCTTCCGGGTGATCTATGATGGCCTTGTAGACGGCCAGTCCCTGGTCCGGTCCGGTGTCAAATCCCACCCGTGCCGCCTCCCCTTGCTTCATCCGGGAGCGCTGTAACAGGCCGGTAAAATAATTGGCCAGCTGAGCGGAACCGGTGGCATTGCCCAGCGTCTTGGCCACGATGAAGGGTGTCATGTTCAGGTTCTCGGGATGCTCCGTGAGATAATGTATCAGCGCGTCGCGGTATGTTCTCAGGTCGCCGCTGCCCGCAGTCGAATACAGTGAGTCGGGAAGTGCGGACAGCAGCCCCATGGCATCGGCCAGAAGGGTGAAGATCTCTCCCGTTTCTTTCTGCTCTCCTTCAACCTCGACAACAGGCCGGCGCATCCGGCTGATGACGTCCAGAAAACCCCTGTTGGTTGTGGAGGGGATAATCGCGTCCGCAGGGCTCCAGGATTCATAGGTTGACCTACAGGGCAGGACGTAGTGTGCAAGCGCGGCGGTCTCGCTCATGACGATTTCGGCGACCACCAGCAGATCAAGCCGCCCGAATGCCTTTTCATAGGCGGTCGTATCCGCATAAGACCGTAATGGATTCGCGCCCATGACGAAGACGGATCTGATCCGGTCGGGACGGTCGTTGTCGATCTCTTCCGGCATCACATTGGGAGGGAACGTCCCCGCGATGGCCGGGATATCGGTCACGGCCGTCCTCCACGTCCTCGGGTCGTTCGGATCCGAGTATATCTTCTCGCCAACGAGGTAGTTTCCCCCCGGCACACCGATGCGTCCGCAGATCGCCAGCAGCACCGCGAGTAGATAGGATACAAAGGCGCTGTGCCGGTTCATCAGGATGCCCAGATCGTCACGCAGGCAGGACTGGCGTTTGGTAAATTCCTGGCAAACCCTGAACACCTGGTCGTACTCCAGTTCGCAGACCTTCAGCGCCGCCTTCACGTCAAATCCATCGAACCAGGGGAGTATCTCCTGGAATCCACTGACGTGCCTGTCGATGTATTCCTGGTCATATAAGCCCTCACGAAGGATGATGGCAATCATCGATTTCAGCAGCAGGGCATCGGTACCCGGCCGAAGCGCCAAGTGAATGTCCGCGATTTTCGCCGTTTCCGAACGCCGCGGGTCGATCACGACAAGCAGTTTGTCAGGATCTTTGGAGATGCCGGTCAATACTCTCCTGGCCTGGGGTATTTGATGGCTCATCATCCCATTCCAACCGAAGACCATCATCATGTCCGTATGCTTATAATCAGGTACCAGCTCCAGTAGTTGGCTTCCCAATGTCAGACCATGCGCCCAGTAACGGCCGGCAAACTCCTGGTTGCCGGCTGAGTAATGGTAACGCGACCCGAGAGCGTCAACGAAACCGATCAGGAAACGCCACGGGTAGAAGTTGAATTCCCCGCCCCCGACCATCGAGGCCAGGGACCGCGGGCCGTGGTCCTGAAGCAGTTTTTTGAGTTTTTCTGAGATCTCACCGATGGCCTGATCCCAGCTTATACGTTCAAATTTATTTCCCACCCTCTTTAACGGGTACAGCAGCCGGTCCGCATTGTGCTGGTGATAAGCGAGGTTCATGCCCTTTCGGCAGATGTAGCCTTCGCTGACCGGGCTGTCCTTGTCGGGCCGGGCTTTAACAATACGGTTATTTTCAACTTTCACTTCAAGACTGCAGCGGATGCCGCAAATCGCGCAGGTCGTTTTCTTCCATTCTTCCATGATACCCTCCTTTGCTAAAATTCAGACCGACTATTCTTAAATTTGTTAAATGTGGCTGGCATTGAGAGCCTCCATGAAGGCCTTGGCATTTTTCGGGGGGGGGGGGGGGAAACCCGGTTTATTGACCATAGAGATAGCTTGTGAAGGACAGCCGGTGGCGCAAACGGCGCATCCGAAACAGCGCTCCAGGTTGACTTGAGGAGGGCCGTCATCGCCCAATGTCAATGCTGCGGGTGGGCATCGCTCAATACAAACGCCACAGGCCGAACATAGATCAGGGTCAAAGCGCGGCTCAAAACCGGAATTGAAGAATAGTCCGGGTTTGGGCTTGGCCAGGGCGCTCAGTACAGCACCACAGTGCCAGCGGTCGCAGTTGCATAAAAAGCTGATGTCTTCGGTCATGTTTTGACTCATGTGAATCAATCCGGCTTCCTCGGCCCGGTTCAATACTTCCCTCGCTTCTTGCTTGCTTACTTTCCGAGCCCCCAATCGATCGACAGCGAATTGGGCCCCGTGGCCAAACTGCATGCAGACATCATTAGGCATCCCATGGATGTCTTCTCCCCGTAAAAAAGCCGCATGACGGCAGTAACAGGTAGTAACGGCAATCTGATCGGATTGGTCGATATATGTCTGAATCTGATCATAGGTGTGGACTTGATTGTCGACCTGAACCAAGGCATCGACCGTGATGACCCGGGTAGTGGGAAAGCTCATTACGGTTTGATTGTTCATCTTTTGATCAAAGGCCTTTTCATAAGAGTAAATCAGCTGGGCGAGCTTTTTGTCTCTGTCTGTGGTTTTCCCGGACATGAATTGATATTCCAATATACCAACCATAAACCGGGACGCCTGATAAACACGTTTTTGCTCCATGTCCAGGGTCAGGCACAGGCCTTTGTCCGCCATGGCCTCCAGAATGGCCTCTATTTCATTTTCATCCCTGCCCATGGTGATGGCCAAGGCTTTGGCTGCAAAAAACCCTCTGGGCATGGCATTGTTGACCTCGGCCTCCTGTGGGGTGAATAATTCTTCCACCATCGAGAAGAACTCGGGGATATCCATGCCGGCATACTTGCCTCCCCGCTTTTTCATCACTTCAAGTAATTGTTTGTAAACTTCCTGACTCATATTTTATGTTCTCCTTACTTTTCCACCTGAGGTCTTTGAAAATTACTCAAAAGCGATCGATCAAAGATCTGTTAAGAAAAAATTTCTGATTGTTTTTCCTTCAAGCATGCTTCACGTTATTTATTTACCGATAAACTTGGCCTTGCCGGGGCCATTCGCCAGGAGGGACTTGGCCCCCGTCTGCAGATCCTCTGTGCCGAAGAGCTCAGCCGATAAATCCAGTGTGAGGCGGTCGGCCTCCGCCAATCTTTTTTCGACGTACGTATTGATGATCCGCTTGGCAGACCCTATGGCAATGGTCGGGCCATTGTCTGCCAGGTTCTGCATGAAAGCCAGAGCCTTGGCGTTGAGCTCCGCTTCCGGAAGAATCCTGTTGATGATATTCCATCTTTCGAAATCCTTTGCCGGAAAGATGCGGCCGCTGAAGACCAGCTCTTTGGCCCGGTTGGCGCCGGCTCTGGCGGCGAGCCGCTGGCCACCGCCACCGAAAGGCAGGGCGCCGATGATGACTTCGACCTGGCCGAAGGAAGCGTTTTCAGCCGCCCAGATGAGATCGAAGGCGAGGGCGATTTCCAGGCCACCGCCCAGGCACAATCCACGCACGACGGCCATAGTGGGGAAAGGGAAAGCTTCAATGGCGTGGAGCGCCGCCTGAAAATCGCGGAATCCTTCCCTGGCCTTGTCTGGCGTCATGCCGAGAAACCGGTTGATATCGGCGCCGGCGGAAAAGTGACCCTCATCCACCTTCAGGATCAATCCCCGGAGACTGTCTTGCTTCGCCTGATCAATAGCTTTGAAGAATCCCTGTCCGAGCTCAGCACCCAGCAGGTTCAGTGGTTTATCGGCAAACGTGATGATGCCCAACTCACCACTGTGCTCATAGGTTACCTTTTCCATATCCTCCTCCTTCATGGTTTGGTTGCTTCATGCTGCTTTCACTTCGCCAGTTCAGCGCCTGCGGCAAACGCCTTTTCCATAACGG
>CAIVDK010000348.1 GCA_903904655.1 uncultured delta proteobacterium
GATTTCTCTATTGCCTTAACCGTATCCTTCTCAATACCCATCGTTCCGCCGCTGACAAAGAAAGTAATTTGGCCGTCTTCCTCCCAGTATTTGGATGTAATAAACTGTCCGCCGCCTTTCAGGTGAATGATATAAGAAGCATGACTGAGCAAAGGAAAAACAAAAAATGAAATCAGAATAAATGCCGATAGTACTATTTTTTTCATGATTAACATCCTTAAAAGTCATTTGTTTGCAATAATATAGAAAGACCATAAAGGATGTCAAACAATTCTTTGCGCAAACAACGGCAGGGATTGGAGAATTGAATTTTGCAATAAATCTAACAGTTCAGCTTGCCATGACAAGCTGCAGATGATAAAAGCCGCTTGTCACTTTTTTATAAGAAAGGTTTTTACGCTTTATAATGAAGACTAAACTTGTTGCCCTGATCGCAAATGCCGTGACGGTTTGTACGCAAAAAGGTCTGCTGCCGGATGTGGAATTGTCGCATATTGAAATCGAAGTGCCGGCCAATCCCGAACATGGCGATTACGCTTCTAATGTGGCTATGATTCTGGCGTCCCAGGCTAAACAAAATCCCCGCAACATTGCTAAGATTATACAGGAAAATTTGACCGATCCGGACGGAATCATCGAAAAAACACAAATCGCCGGTCCCGGTTTTTTGAATTTTCGAATGAAAGACGATTTATGGCGGAAAACACTGCAAAATATCCTGCGTGAAAAGGAAAAATACGGTTCTCTCAATATTGGCCAGGGGAAGAAAGTTCAGGTGGAATTCGTCAGCGCCAATCCCACGGGTCCTCTGCACATTGGCCATGCGCGCGGTGCGGTAGTCGGTGATGTCCTGGCCAATCTGCTTTCGGCAACCGGTTATGCCGTTTCCAGGGAATATTATATCAATGATGCCGGGAACCAGATGAACAATCTGGGAAAATCCGTGCTGTACCGCTATCGGGAACTCCTGGGCGAAAAAATCGAGTTTCCCGAAAACTGTTATCGCGGCGATTATATTAAAGATGTTTCCGCCGATATCATCCAAAAGGAAGGCAATCGCTATTTGACCCAAAGCGAAGAGGAAACGGTTCCGTATTTCAACGGCATCGCCGGCGGTGTTATCCTCGAAGAAATCAAGCGGGATTTAAAGGACTTCGGCGTGACCTTCGACTTCTATTTCAGCGAGAAGGAATTATACAAGGAAAACGGCGTGAGGGATCTTTTGTCCTCTTTGCAAAAACAGGGCTTTATTTATTCGGACGGCGAAACGCTATGGTTTAAAACAACAGACTTCGGTGATGAAAAAGACCGTGTCGTTATCCGAAAAAACGGCGAGCCGACTTACTTTGCCGCCGATATCGCCTATCATAAAAATAAATTTGCCCGCGGCTTTGACATGCTGATCGATATCTGGGGCGCGGATCACCACGGGTATATGCCCCGCCTCTGGGCCGCGATTCAGGCCCTGGGACACCGCAAAGACGATTTGAAAATCATTCTGGTCCAACTGGTGAACTTGCTGCGCGCAGGTGAGCCGGTGGCCATGTCCACGCGTTCCGGCGAATTTGTAACGCTCAGGGAAGTGCTCGATGAGGTGGGAAAGGATGCGGCCCGCTATAATTTTCTAATGCGTCGATCGGACAGTCACCTGGATTTCGATCTGGACGTTGCTAAAAAACAATCCAATGAAAATCCGGTTTTCTATGTCCAATACGCGCATGCCAGAATCTGTAGTATTATTCGAATGGCAGAGGAGCGGGGCATGGCGCTGCCGACTTTCGAAAATATTAATCCCTCACTCCTGATCGAACCGGAAGAAAGAACATTGGTTAAAATAATGGCGCGTTATCCCGAAATGCTGGAAGGCGCCGCGAAATCACTGGAGGTTCACCGCATGACCTTCTATCTGAACGAACTGGCGGGCGTTTTTCACAGTTACTACAATAAGAATAAAGTCATGACGGAAGATGCGGCGCTGTCGGCCGCGCGCCTGGTTTTGGTCGATGCGGTGCGCATTGTGCTGGCGAACGCGCTGAAAATATTAGGTGTCAATGCGCCGGAGAAAATGTGAAAGGCGTGAAATGGGTTCCGGTAATATAAAAAAACTTGAATTGAAATTGGGGAGAACCGGATTAATTATTGTAATCATCGGGATGACTGCTCTGTTGTGCCTTTCATTCATTCTGGGCGTTGGGGTTGGTAAGAATATTAATACCTATCCCGAAAAGATTTCTTCCATGCCGCAACAGATCTTAGCGTTGTTCTGGCGGCCGGCTAAAGTCGTCGGTGAGAAAAAAAACACTGCTAGTATGGAAGCTCAGCCGGATAGCGGCAATATGGATTTGACATTTCATGATACATTGACCGGTCAGAAGACGCTGTCGATTCAGCAGCCGCCGGTCGCAGAAAAAAAACCGGATAACGCCATGGTGAAGGATCAAAAAGTCAAACCGCAAAAGCCGCCGGCCGTTTTACCCAAAGAAGAAGCTTCCGAATCGAAGGTTACGGCCAGTGAAAAATCGCCTGTGGAAAAAAAATCTAAAATAAAAGAGGTTCCAACCGCTGTTCATCCTGCCGGACCTTCATTCATTGTTTATGTGGCGTCTTTGAAAGACAAGGATAAAGCCAATCAGATTAATAAAACCGTTGCCACGTTGGGTTATTCCGCTAAAGTTGTAAAAGTGGATATTAAAGGCAAGGGGACATGGCATCGCGTCATCGTCATGGGATTTGAAACA
>CAIVDK010000349.1 GCA_903904655.1 uncultured delta proteobacterium
GAACCGCTCGTGGGCTTTGTCCGCGGCAATGATCCGCTCATGGAGCAATACAAGGAAATCATCGGACCGCACCATTTCACCCCTTGGGAAATTATGCGCTGGCAGGCGGAAAACAACGGTGTCCAACCGCCTGCACCCGAGGATCTGAGCGTGGTCTCTTTTGTCATGCCCTTTTCGCCCCAAACGATTAAGGACAATGCCGCCGCCGTGGACTGGCCATCGGAAAGGTGGGCGCAGACGCGCCTTCTGGGCGAGATCTTCAGCCAGACCATTGTCCGTGAAATCGTGACGGATCTGATGGGACGGGGCATCCTGGCTGTTTCGCCGGACGTGACCCCCATGTTCAACAAAAAGCGCTATCCGAAGGTCGGCTGGGCGTCTCCCTGGTCCCATCGACACATGGCCTATGCCGCCGGCCTCGGCACCTTCGGGATGCATGACTTCATGATCACGGAAAAGGGGGTGGCGGTCCGATTCGCCAGCTTCGTCGTCAATTTAAGGCTCGCGCCCAACCGGCAGCGGCCGGAGGATATCCATGCCTATTGCCGCCATTATCAAGGTCTGCCGTGCCTGAAATGCGCCAAGCGCTGCCCCGTGGAGGCCATCACGGCAGAGAAGGCCCATGACAAGGAAACCTGCTCGCAGCGGGTGGGCAAATCCATCCCCCACTGCGTGAAGAACTACCATATCTTTATCTATGGATGCGGCCTTTGCGCCACCGGCGTCCCCTGTGAATCGGGAATTCCAGTATTGAAGACAGAGGGTGCAAGGTGAGTAGGACAAGCGAAAAAAAGAATCCAATAAAAATTCAGGACAATTGAAGACAGGGGGTGCAAGATGAGCAGTTCAAGCCATGGTCATAGGATTAATATCGACGCCGCGACGGTCAAGAACTGGATCAAGGCTGCAGGCATCGACCTCGTGGGAATTGCCGATGCGCAAAATCTGATTCTCTCCCATCCTCCCAGGCCGGCCACGGCGTTGATGCCGTCTGCCCGCAGCGTTATCGTCATGGCTGTCGCCCATTCCCTGGGTGCTGCGTATTCACCCGACATCATGCTCTGGACGCGGAGCAAGATGCAGACGTCCCGATTGCTCGATGAAACAGCCGAAAAAATAGGCCGTCTTCTTGAACAGGAAGGATTCCTCTCCCTGCCGATTTCAGCGGATAAGCCTGTGGAAATTTTCAAATACGACCCCGCGACGGGTAAGAAATTCCGCCAAACCCGCACTGCGGCGTTTCTCTCCCTGAAGCACGCGGCCGTCACTTGCGGCCTGGGCGAGATCGGTCGAAACAACCTGCTCCTCACACCCGAATTTGGTCCGCACCAGCGATTGTGCGCCATCGTGACGGAAGCACCCCTTGAAGCTGATTCAGTGCGGAAGCTCGCCCTCTGTGACAACTGTGGGCAATGCGTGGAGGCCTGTCCATCAGGGGCCTTAAAAAATGACGGCTATGATGTTGACCCCTGCTTTGTCTACTGGAGTTCAGGTTTCAATCGTCTGCCGCCTGCGAGCCTTCGGGAATGGCCGGGCTATATCAAAATGGTCCGAGAGCATCTTAAACGACGCGATCCCATGGTGGAAATCGGGCAAACCTATATCACAGACGTAGACCAATGCATTGAGTGTATGCGCGCTTGCCCGATCGGAGAAAATTGGCAGACAATCCGGCCGAAGTTACTTCGTCCGCAGAGATCGGACGGAAAGCCGTAATCAGGGCAGAATCCTTACATTCAAGATTCCGGTCACCCATGCAGGAAAAGGCTACGATCACCTATCCCGGATCATGATTGACGCCGAGTATTAATCGCTTCAGGAGAGGCTGGAACAGGGAAACCAGGTTTTCCCTAACCCACCGCTGGTATTCCGGGCCGTGCGGGTCGACTCCCAGAATACCGGCATAATAGGCGCCGGCGCCTAAATAGTTGGCTATCAGCGTGTTGAAGTTATGATGAAACATTTCGATTTTATGATATTCAGCTTTGGCTGAGGTAGTTTTAAGAAAGAGGGGGATCACCCGCTCATATAATTTCTGCAACATCTGATAACAGGGAATCGCATCGGATTCCTTGGATTGAACCATATTGAGCAGAAGAATCCTTACTGCCTCGGGATGCTTCTGAGTGAATTCCATAATTCTTTCAATATAAAGGCGGAACCCTGACGAAGCTTTCATTTGGCTGATCTCGTCGAACCAGTTTATGCTGGCCTTATAATATTCTTCGCAGACATCCGCAAGGACCTCCTCGAAAAGTGTCGCCTTTGATGAAAAATAGTAGGCAACAAGCGGGTGATTAATCCCTGCGGCATGTCCGATCATTCGGATGCTTGCCGTGTGATACGGATATTCTGAAAATATTTTTTTTGCAGCAATGAGTATTTTCCCTTTGGTCTCATTTTCTTTCGTTCTGCTTGTCTCCTGAGCGCCGCTATTGTCTGTTTTCAATGAATCCATCCTAATGCTTTTATTTGCTTCAATTATTAACTAAAGAAAAAGCAATGTCAAGAAATTTTAACGTACGTTAAAATAAATATTGACAGAAGGCGGAAGGTGGGCTAGGGGTTGTTTTACAGTCGTAAAATAGTGATGGCAGTAGCATCTGCTTGTTTAACGATGTGAAAAACAATTATGATAAGGAGGCAGACCCATGAAATATTTGCGAACGCCTGATGGACGTTTTAAGAACCTTCCCGATTACCCTTTCGAACCCCATTATTTAGAGGTGCCCGACTCAGAAGGCGGCGTCCTGCGGGTCCATTA